>JAAFHE010000110.1 GCA_013298265.1 Lysobacterales bacterium
CCAGCTGGCCTGATTTTTCGTGCCCTCCGCCAAGGGGGCGCGCCCGCACTGTCATAAACGGTAAAAAACGGCCAGAAACAAGGGCTTCCGACGCCGGTGTGACGCTGTTGTGTGGTATCCTCGCGCGTTATTTTTCGGCGTCCGCCCGGCCCTGGGCGGACTGCAGGTCGTCTAGCGTCAGAACCCTGGAATCCCGATGGCGGAACTAGCCAAAGAAGTCATACGCGTCAACATCGAAGACGAGATGCGGCAGAGTTATCTCGATTACGCCATGAGCGTAATCGTTGGCCGTGCCCTGCCGGATGTGCGCGACGGTCTCAAGCCCGTGCACCGGCGCGTACTGTTCGGCATGTACGAAGTCAATAATTTCTGGAACCGGCCGTACGTGAAGTGCGCGCGCATCGTCGGTGATGTGATGGGTAAATACCATCCGCATGGCGACGCCTCGATCTACGACACACTCGTGCGCATGGCGCAGGGCTTTTCGCTGCGCTACCCGCTCGTAGACGGACAGGGCAACTTCGGCTCCATTGACGGCGACGCCGCCGCAGCGATGCGCTACACGGAATGTCGCCTCGACCGTCTGGCGTCAGAGCTGACCGCCGACATCGACAAGGAAACCGTCGATTTCCAGCCTAACTACGACGAGAAGGAATTCGAGCCGACGGTACTGCCGACGCGCGTACCGAACCTGCTCATCAACGGTTCCGCCGGCATCGCCGTGGGCATGGCGACGAACATCCCGCCGCACAACATGACCGAGGTCATCGACGCGACGATCGCGCTGATCGACGAGCCGTCGCTCGGCATCGATGACCTGATGCGCTACGTCACCGGCCCGGACTTCCCGACTGCCGGCATCATCAACGGCGCTTCCGGCATTGTGGAAGCGTACAAGACAGGCCGCGGCCGCATCCTGATCCGCGCCAAGGCCGATATCGAGACCGAGGCGAACGGCCGCGAGACCATCATCGTTTCGGAGCTTCCCTACCAGGTCAACAAGGCGCGGCTGATCGAGAAGATCGCCGAGCTGCACAAGGAAAAGAAGATCGAGGGCATCTCGCCCGACGGCCTGCGTGACGAGTCCGACAAGGACGGCATGCGCATCGTCATCGAGGTGCGCAAGGACACGATGGCCGACGTGCTGCTGAACAACCTGTTCCAGCAGACCCAGCTGCAGGTGACCTTCGGCATCAACATGGTCGCGCTGGTTGATGGCCAGCCGCGCCTGCTCGGTCTCAAGGAAATCCTTGAGGCCTTCATCCGCCATCGCCGCGAAGTCGTCACGCGCCGCACCATCTTCGAACTGCGCAAGGCGCGTGCGCGTGCGCACATCCTCGAAGGCCTGACCGTCGCGCTCGCGAACATCGACGAGATGATCGAGCTGATCAAGACCTCCGAGTCGCCCGCCGTGGCCAAGGAGCGCATGCTGGCCAAGCGCTGGGATCCGGGTCTGGTGCGCAGCCTGCTCGATGCCGCCGGCTCCGGTGCCTCGCGCCCGGAGGAACTCGATGCGAACGCCGGTCTCGGCGAGCACGGCTACCAGCTATCGGATGTGCAGGCCAAGGAAATCCTTGAAATGCGCCTGAACCGCCTGACCGGGCTGGAACAGGACAAGCTCACCGACGAATACAAGCAACTGCTCTCGGCGATCAAGGGCCTCATCGAGATCCTGTCCGATCCGGCCGTGCTGCTCGCGCTGATCCGCGGTGAGCTGGTCGAGATGAAGGAAGCCTACGGCGACGAGCGCCGTACGGTTATCCAGCACAGTCAGGAAGACCTCGACGTGCTCGACCTTATCGAGCCCGAGGACGTGGTGGTCACGCTGTCGCACACGGGCTACGTCAAGCGCCAGCCGATCACGACCTATCGCGCGCAAAAGCGCGGCGGCAAGGGCCGCTCTGCCACGGCGATGAAAGAGGAAGATTTCGTCGCCCAGGTCTGGATCGTGAACACGCACGACACGCTGCTGACGTTCACCAGCGCGGGCCGCGTGTTCTGGCAGAAGGTCTACCAGATTCCCGATGCAGGCCCCAACTCGCGCGGCAAGCCGATCGTGAACCTGCTGCCGCTGGAGCCCGGCGAGAAGATCCAGGCGGTGCAGTCGGTGCGTGAATTCCCGGTCGACCGCTACGTGTTCTTCGCGACGCGCCAGGGAACGGTCAAGAAGACCTCGCTGGCCGATTACTCGCGTCCGCGCACCAACGGCATCCGCGCGATTGATCTTGACGAAGGCGACGGCCTCGTCGGCGTCGCGCTGACCGACGGCACCCGCGACGTGCTGATGTTCGCGTCCAACGGCAAGGCCGTGCGTTTCGCCGAAGACGAAGTGCGGCCGATGGGCCGCGTCGCCCACGGCGTGCGCGGCATGAAGCTGACCGACACTGCCGAAGTGGTGTCGATGATCGCGGTGGACGGCGACGGCGACATCCTGACCGCGACGGAACGCGGCTATGGCAAGCGCACGCCGCTTGAGGAATACCCGCGCAAGGGGCGTGGCACGCAGGGCGTCATCGCGATCCAGTGTTCGGGGCGCAACGGGGCGCTCGTCGCAGCCGTACAGCTCGACGATGCACATGAGCTCATGCTGATCTCCAACCAGGGCACGCTCGTGCGCACGCGTGCAGCGGAGATCGCCCGTGTCGGTCGCAATACGCAGGGCGTCACCCTGATCCGCCTGCCCGACAACGAGGCGCTGACCAGCGTGGTCGGCCTGGCCCTCCTCGGCGACGATGAGGCGGATGCGGAAAGTCCGGGCGACGAAGGCGATTCCGGCGAAACGCCGGCGGTAGCCGAGTCTCCGAGGGACATTGCTTCGCCTGGCGACGACGCGCCGACCGAGTAGAGCCGTTCTTCGGCGTGAGTCCTAACAGAAAAGCCGCGGCAGCGATGCCGCGGCTTTTCTGTTTTCTGCGCTTGGCCCGACCGGGCATCGCGCAGCAGTCGATATCAGTCGCCGAGGGTTTCGAGCACGGCTTCCGCGCCGGAGACCTTGAACTCGCCGGGCGCATCGATGTTGAGCGCCTTGACCACGCCGTCCTCGGCATAGAGTGCGAAACGCTTGGAGCGCACGCCCATGCCGAATGCACTCGCATCCATTTCCAGGCCCAGCGCACGGGCCAGATTCGCGTTGCCGTCGGCGAGCATGATCAGCGCTTCGGGAACGTGCTGGTCCTTGGACCACGCCTTCATGACATAGGCGTCGTTGACCGCCATGCACGCGACATCGATGCCGCGACTTTGGAACTTGTCGAAGTTTTCCACATAGCCGGGAAGGTGCTTGGCCGAGCAGGTCGGCGTGAACGCGCCTGGCACCGAGAACAGCACGACCTTGCGGCCGCTGAAGATTTCGTCGGTGGTGATGGCCTGTACGCCGTCCTTGAGCACGTTGAGCGTTACTGACGGAATGCGTGCGCCGAGTTCGATGGTCATGCGATATCTCGCTTGCGGGGGAAGCGGGAATGATAGCCGGATTGCAACCGCCGTCGGCGTCGCGCGGACGATTGCGCGGGCGGCTCTTGAAAGTGCGGGAGCGGTACCTACTTTCCAGCCATGGCGCGATGGTCGCGCCGCCTGAGTCAGGAGATGACATGAGCATTTCGCGCAATTATCGCTGGTCTGTTCCCGCCGGCTTCCAGGATGAAATCAAGCAGGCGTTCGAGCGTCTGTTCCATACCGACGAGTCGGACCAGTCCAACGTCGTCACGAGCCAGTGGACGCCGCGCGTCGACATCCGTGAGGAAGACAAGCGCTTCGTGATCCTGGCCGATGTTCCCGGCGTGGACCCCAGCGCAATCGAAATCCAGATGGACAAGGGGATTTTGATTGCGCTGGGGTCCACGCCGGGAACATCGGAGCCGAGCGGCAAGGCGAGCCGTACCGAGCGCGAGCAGGGTGTGTTCTACCGCCGCTTCGCACTGCCGGATAGTGCTGATGCCGAAGGGATCACCGCGAGCGGCAAGCTCGGCGTTCTCGAGATCTCGATTCCGAAGCGTCCGGAAAGCTCGCCGCGCCGCATCAGCATCGCGGCAAACTGATCCACGCCGCAGCGGGTCATAGAATCAGCCCGTGGCGGAGCAATCCGCTGCGGGCCTGTTCGTTTCGCGGCCTTACGATTACTGTTGCGCAGCTCGCCAGGACCGCGCTGCGGCCCGGGCAAACTGAATCCGCAAGGTAGACAGCATGCAGTTCAAGGACTATTACGACACTTTGGGCGTCAAGCCCGAGGCCAGCAGTGCGGAGCTCAAGAGCGCATTCCGCAAGCTCGCGCGCAAGTATCACCCGGACGTCAGCAAGGAGGCCGGTGCCGAGGACAAGTTCAAGGCCGTGAACGAGGCCTACGAGGCGCTCAAGGACCCGGAAAAGCGGCGCGAATACGACGCGCTGCGCGCGCGCGGCTACAAGCCTGGCGACGAGTTCCAGCCGACACCGGATTTCGGCGGTTTCCGCCAGGGTGCAGAAGGCGCCGGCAACGAAGGCTTCAGCGACTTTTTCGAATCCTTGTTCGGACGCAGCGGCGCGCGGGCGAACCCGGGACCGCGCCGCGGACAGGATCTGCGCGCGCATGCGGCTATCGATCTGGAAACTGCCTTTACCGGCGGTACGCAGCGGTTGGAACTCAACGGCGAGAGACTCGATGTAACGATCCCGGCGGGCATCCTGCCGGGTCAGACCATCCGTCTGCGTGGCAAGGGTCATCCCGGACGCAACGGCGGCCCGGCTGGCGATGTACTGCTGGAGGTCCAGCTACGGCCACATGCGCGCTTCGTGCTTGACGGCCGCGATGTGACAGTGAAGCTACCGATCACGCCATGGGACGCCGCGCTCGGCTCGACGCTGAAGGTGCCCACCCTTGCCGGCGAAGTGGACCTGAGAATTCCACCGGGGTCGGATTCGGGCCGCAAGATGCGCCTCAAGGGCCGCGGCATGCCCGGCAGCGAATCCGGCGACCAGTATGTCGTGCTCGACGTGCGCGCTCCGGCCGCGCGCAGCGACGAGCAGCGCGAGGCCTATCTGCGCCTGCGCGACGCGTTCGACGAGTAGCGCTCGGCGCCGACCGCGACAGTCGTTGCGCTAACAAAAAAGGAGCCTTGCGGCTCCTTTATGGTGTCGAGTGATGTCGTGCCTTATTTCGGCAGTAGATCGTTGATGACCTTGACCAGCTCTGCCTCGTTGATCGGCTTGGTCACGTAGGCCTTGGCGCCCTGGCGCATGCCCCAAACCTTGTCGGTTTCCTGATCCTTGGTCGTGACCAGGATGATTGGAATGTGACTGGTCTTGGCTTCGCGCGAGATGGTGCGCGTGGCTTGAAAGCCGTTCAAGTTCGGCATGACCACGTCCATGAGGATGAGGTCCGGGATCTCACGCTTGGCGACTTCGACACCCGCGGCGCCGTCTTCGGCCGTAATGATTTCGTGGCCCATTTTCTCGACGATGCGCTTGAGACCCAGTAGCTGGGACTGGGAATCGTCGACGATCAGAATTCGCGCCATGATTGCTTTATCACCCCTGTAGGCCGCGATGCGGCTGGGACATTCTACCGGCGGGCGACCGCTTGGCAACAGCGGCGCCCGGTGCCGGTAGTGGTTAGCGGATGGTTGCCGCAGCGGGCTGGACGAAGTTGTCCGCGCTTCAGCCGATGTTTACCAGAGTTCGTCCGAGCGAGCCACCGGCGAGCATGCCGTCGAAGACGTCCGGCAGTTGGTCGAGGGTGATCTCGCGCGTACAGATCGTATCCAGCCCTGCCGGTTTCCAGTCGCCGGCGAGGCGTTCCCAGACGCGCTCGCGCGTAGGCCTGGCCGTGCCGGAGGAGGCAATGCCGAGCAGGCTGACACCGCGGATGATGAAAGGCATGACCGTGGTCGCCAGATCGTGGCCGCCGGCCAGTCCGCAGCTCGCGATGTTGCCGTAGGGATGGATGACGCGCGTCAGGCCTGCGAGCATTTCGCTGCCGACGTTGTCGATCGCGCCGGCCCAGCGACTGGTTTCGAGCGGACGCTGACCCCAGTACAGCGACCTGCGCGCGATGCATTGCTTCGCGCCCAGGCCGATCAGCCAGTCGAACTGTTCGATCTTGCCGGTGATCGCGTGTGCTTCGTAGCCGGCCCTGCTCAGGATCGCGATGGCGAGCGAACCCACGCCGCCGGTCGCACCGGTCACGACGACCGGACCGAGGTCCGGACGCTGCTCGTTCTGTTCCATGCGATACAGCGACAGTGCGGCGGTGAAGCCCGCCGTGCCGAGGATCATGCTTTCGCGCAAGGTCAGGCCGGCCGGCAGCGGGATGGTCCATTCGGCCTGCAGGCGCGCGTATTCCGAATAGCCGCCGTCGCGTGTCTCGCTCAGGCCCGAACCGGTGCACAGTACCGCGTCACCCTCGCGGTAGCGGTGATCGGTCGACGCGACCACGTAGCCGGCCACGTCGATGCCGCCATTCATGGGGTACTGGCGCAGGATCTTGCCTTTGCCCGTGCCGGCGAGCGCGTCCTTGTAGTTCACGCTGGAGTGGGCAACCTTGATCACGACCTCGCCGGCGGCGAGATCGTCGAGTTGCAGCTTCTCGATGCCTGCGCGATAGCCGGCGGCGTCGTTGTGGATACGGAAGGCGCGGAACGAAGCGGGCAGCGTCATGGGCAGTTCCAGACTAGCGGCCACGCGCGCGATAGTCGCCGTAGCCGTCGAGAGATCACGTTGTCGGCTACGGCGCCGGCGACGACCGGCGTTGTGTAGTCAGGATATGCGTCGAGTGGTGCATCGCCGGCCGAGCAGCACGGGACGAGATTGGCGGAAGCTCGTGTCGAGCGGCCTCGACGCTGCCGACTATCGGCAGCAGTCTGAGAGCCAGGTATTTCCCTGCCCAGGTCATGTCCGGCGCGCGGCGCATCGTGCTCCCCTCAGTTCGCCTTGTGGATCGCGCGCTTGTCGACCGCAAGGGCTGCTTCGTGCACGGCTTCCGACAGGGTCGGATGGGCGTGGCAGATGCGCGCGAGATCTTCGGCCGAACCCTTGAATTCCATCGCGACCACGGCTTCGTGGATCATTTCGGAAACGCACGCGCCGACCATGTGCACGCCGAGCAGGCGGTCGGTTTCGGCGTGAGCGATGACCTTGACCATGCCGGCGGTTTCGTTCATCGCGACGGCGCGGCCGATCGCGGCGAACGGGAATGAACCCGTGCGATAGGGCACGCCTTCGGCCTTGAGTTGTTCCTCGGTCTTGCCGACCCAGGCCAGCTCTGGCTCCGTATAGATGACCCACGGCACGGTATCGAGGTTGACATGACCCGCGCGGCCAGCGATGAGCTCGGCCACGGCGATGCCTTCCTCGGAACCCTTGTGCGCGAGCATCGGGCCGCGCACGCAGTCGCCGACCGCCCAGACGCCGTCGGCGCCGGTGTGGCAATGATCGTCGACGACGACGCGGCCGCGCTCGTCGAGCTGCACGCCGGTGCCTTCGGCGAGAAGGCCGTTGGTCGCCGCGCGGCGGCCGACAGCGACCAGCAGCCGGTCGACGACGAGATTCTGCTCGCCCTTGGCATCGCTGTAGGTCAGGTGCACTTCGTTGTTCCTGATCTCGGCCTTGCCCAGCTTGGCGCCGAGGCGGATGTCCAGACCCTGCTTCTTGAACTCGCGCGCAGCGGCCTTGGCGATATCGGCATCGGCGGCGGCGAGGAAATCGGGCAGCGCTTCGAGGATGGTCACTTCGGAACCCAGGCGCTTCCACACACTGCCCAGTTCGAGGCCGATCACGCCGGCGCCGATGACGCCGAGGCGCCCCGGCGTCGCGTCGAAATCGAGTGCGCCGGCATTGTCCACAATGAACTTGTTGTCGAATTTCGCGAAAGGAAGTTCGATCGGCACCGAGCCCGTGGCGATGATGACGTTGGTGCCGCTGACCTCCGACACGCTACCGTCGTGACCCTTGATCGATACCACACGGCCCGGCTTGAGCGTCGCGAAGCCTGCGATCGGCGTGACCTTGTTGGCCTTGAACAGCGAGGTGATGCCGCCGGTGAACTGTTTGACGATCTTGTCCTTGCGCCCGACCATCGCGCCGACGTCGATGCTCGGATTCGCGGCCGAGATGCCGTGCACGGCGAAGTTGTGGGTCAGGTTATGGAACTGCTTGGACGAATCCAGCAGCGCCTTGGACGGAATGCAGCCGACATTGAGGCAGGTGCCGCCCAGGGCGGGCTTGCCGTCCTTGCCGACGAAGGCGTCGACGCAGGCGGTCTTGAGGCCCAGCTGCGCGGCGCGGATCGCGGCCACATAGCCGGCTGGGCCGGCGCCGATCACGACGACGTCGTAGTGTTGTTCACTCATCATGTTCTTCCTGGTTTAGTCGACGGACGCGGGCGGCGGCAGGCTCGCGGCAAGCTTCTGGATGTAGTCGCCGTGGCGCTCGAACAGGGCTTTGGCCTTGTCGAGCGCGGCAAGACATTGGTCGGCGCTCGGATTGTGCTCGACGGTTGCGGGCGCTTCGGGCTTGAGCTCGAAGTGAGTCAGGGCGCGCTGCATCGCGACTGCGTTGGGCGAATCGGTCAGCGCGTCGTAAGCCTTGCTGAAAGCCGGGTGCTCGTGGTCGCAATTGCCGATGTCGATGTCGGAGATCGCGCTGAACTCGGCAAGGATCTCGACCATGCGCTGGCGCGCGGCCGGATCGGGCGCCGCGGTCGCGACGCCCGACATCGCGGCTACGACGCCGATCAGCAGGCCGGCCCGCTTCATCACAGGCCCAGCAGCATCTTGGCCGGGTTTTCCAGCTGGTTCTTGATGTCGACGAGGAACAGCACCGCGTCCTTGCCGTCGATGATGCGGTGATCGTAGGACAGCGCGACGTACATCATCGGCGCGGCAATGACCTGGCCGTTCTCGACGATGGCGCGGTCCTTGATCGCATGCATGCCGAGGATCGCGCTCTGCGGCGGGTTGACGATCGGCGTGGAGAACAGCGAACCGAAAGTGCCGCCATTGGTGATGGTGAAGGTGCCGCCGGCCAGATCGTCAAGCGTCAGCCCACCTTCGCGCGCTTTCTTGGCGTAGCTCGCGAT
>JAAFHE010000111.1 GCA_013298265.1 Lysobacterales bacterium
GCTCAGCAGCAGCAAGGCCAGCATGCGCACAAGGTGATGAGTCTTCACGGACGATCCTTTGCAAGAAAGTGACATCATGGGTGTGCCTGGGATAGCGGCCCGGGGTTGTCCGGACCATAGAACGGGTGCACGACGACGCGTTTCATCAGGTCGACGATGGCGTGCGCAACGGGGCGCTCTCCGTCATCGCCGCCCGAGACGATCACATGGACGCAGCGGGATTGCTTGCCGCAGCCCAGATCGGTGGCTTCGCGAAACGCAAAGCCGCCATAGAAGCGCAGGCCGCGCTGGGCCAGTACCGGCCCTAGACGTGCGTGCTCACGCGCAAGCGCGAAAGCCAGCTCCATCTCGGTGTCGGTGAAATTCAGGGTCTGCTCGGGCAGGTCGCGCTGGCTGTGCGGCTGGCCGTCGCGGGTATACACGCGCTCGACGCCGACGCCACGGGTGTAGTCCCAGGCATATTCGACGGTGACCGGCAGGTTCGCGTCGTTTTCGTAGAACACGTCGTCATAGCGGCGGACCACGACGATCGCCGGTAGCTGGATCTCGCGCGACGCGCGCGAGTTGCTTAGCTGTGGACCGGCCACGCCGGCCGTTCCTGCAAGAGTGCCGAGCGCACCGGGGCCGGTCGCGGCAGGCTCTTGCTGGCCGGCAGCAGCGGTCGGTGTGACGGTATCGCGCCGCGGCGCGGCGGCGCAGGCAGCGAGCAGGCCGGCAGCGAACAGCAGCGCGGCGAAACGCAGGCAACGGAACGAACGATGCATCAACGGGTCCCCGTACTCGCCGCGGCACTGCGCATGTCCTCGGGCGGCGATTTGCCGAGGGCGGGATCATTCCAGAGCTGATACAGGTACTCGCCCCGACTCAGGCCCTGCGGACCGACATCGAACGGCCGCTCCGGATTGCTGGAACACAACAGGTTCTCCGCCGGAATGCTGCCCGCGACGGCCTCGCGCTGCAGGAACTCGATGTAATCGCGGCTTGCTATCTGGAACTTCAGCGTCGCCGTGACCGTAACCGGCAGCGCGGTTCCCGCCGGCACCGGGATGGTGTAGGTCGCCACGTCGTAGTTGACCAACCGGTCCGAACCGGGCGACGGCGCCGGATAGGTCAGGCCAACCGGCCGCAATGCAGGATCGGTGCCACCGCGGAAGCCCAGCGGCGGAATGCGGTTGTCCTTGGCGATGCAGTTGTTCAGTACGAAATGGAACTGCTTGCGGCCCAGCGCATCGGTCACCTTGCAGCTACTGCTGGTGCTGTCCCAGATGCCCTGCAGCACTTCGTAGACGCGCGCCTGGGCATCTTCGGTCAGGCTCGCCGTCGCCGCGTCATAGGCCCCGCTCTGGAACACGATCTGGTTGGCCGCGTCGCGTGCGACCACGTTGAGCCACATGCGCCGTCCTTCGGCATAGCCGGTCGGCAGCTTGTGGCCGCTGAGATTGGTCACCTTGACCTTGGCGACGAGGTTGGCCTGGCCTGCGGCAAACGGATCGAGAGTCACGGCAACCAGCGCACTGCGGTCCATCAGCATTTCGCGTGCCCAGGCAATCGTGCGGTCGAAGGCGTCTTCGCGATCAAGCTGATCGGGCGCGCCGTATTTGGCCTTGAGCAGTTTCGGCACCCAGGTATTCGCACCGACGAACTCGTGCACCGGCAGGTTGCCCTGACGCGAACCAGCCGGATTGTTGACGCAAGCGCGGGCATCGGGCGAGGTGGAGCTGCGCATATGGCAGTCCTGGCAGGTCTCGCCACGGGCCAGCGCCGGCTGGAACGCGAACGCATCACCGAGGCGGTCGCGGAAGATGACGTCGGCGAAATCGCTCTTGAGCCATTCGCTGTAGGTGCGCTCGACCGGAAAGGTCAGTCCGGTGTTGGTGCCGTCGTTGAGGATCAGCGTCTTGAGCGGGCCGGCGCTGGTCTCCGGCGCATCCACGTTGTGGCAGCTGCCGCAGATCTCCGCGGTAGCGTGGAACGGCGAAGCGACCCAGCCGTGCGGCGGCTCCAGCGGATCGCCGGCGGCGTAACGGTAAGGACCGCGCCGGCAGGGGCCGCCGTAGACGCTGCCGTCGGCATTGGTGCACTGGGTCGCATCGTCCAGCCACAGCCGCGCGCTGCCGATCGCGGTGCTCTGTCCGGCCGGACCATTCGGCATCATGCGATGGCAATACTGGCAGTTGAGACCGCCGTAGTCGTTGCCCTTGAAGTCCGGCTGCGCGTAGTTGCCCTGCAGCAGACAGCCGTTCTCGCCGTTGACGGTCTGTCCGGGGGTCGCCGTCTTGGACACACGCCCTTCGAACCAGGCCGTCGGCGCATGGCAACGCAGGCAATAGTCGCCGATGCCCGGAATGTCGCGATTGGCCACGTCGAGCGCCGCCCAGAACAGTGGATCGCGTCCGGCATTGGCCATCATCGAGCCGGACCAGGTGTTGTACGGCAGCAGCGGCCCGTCCCCAGGCGAAAAGCCGCGATGACAGCCTTCGCAGGCGTCGGCCGGCTGGATGTTCCAGGCCAGCCCGGGCTGGGTGCCATGCGGTGTGTAGTCGAGCGCAACCACCGGCCCGGCGCCGAGCACAGCCAGACCCAGCGCGCACGCGCTCAGTACGATTTCCCACACCTTCCTGTAACTGTTCTTCGCCACGCAGCCCCCAGCAACCAGCGCGGTCCCTCACCGTGTGGGAAAGCGCTTCCTGCGCTTTCACCGATATACAGACGGCCCGTGTCCGGGCCGCTACGTCAATTGCCCGCCAGCACCGTCGACGTGGCCGCGGTTTCCGGCGGCGACTTGCCGTACGTCGGGTCAGACCAGAGCGAGAACAGGAACTCGCCGCGCGACTGCGACTGCGGCCCCACGGTGAACGGTCGCCCTGGGCCACCGGCGCACAGCGAGTTCTCGGCCGGAATCACCGGTGCCGTGATCGCCTCGTCGCGCAGGAACTCGATGTAGTCCTTGCTTGCGATCTGATGGCGCAGGTTGGCCTCGATACGGACCGGCAGCGGCGTACCGGCTGGCAGCACGAAGCTGTAGACCGTGTCGTCATAGTTGACCAGCGTGCCTGAGCCCGGCGCCGTTTCCGGGTAGGTGTAGTTCACCGGCCTCACCTCGTCGCCATTGGGATCGGCCGTCGTGCGCGGGCGCAGGCCCAGCGGCGGGATACGGTTGTCCTTGGCGATGCAGTTGTTCAGCACGAAATGGAACTGCTTCCGCCCGCCGACTTCGGTGCGGCAAGTGCCGGGCAGCGTCGGATCCCAGATGCCCTGCAGCACTTCGTAGATCTTGATCTGGCCATCCTGGGTCAGCACGCCGGTGGCCGCGTCGAACGCGCCGCTTTCACTGAGCAGCGCGTTGCTCGCGCTGAACAGCTTCACGTTGAGCCACATACGGCGGCCTTCCGAATAACCCGTTGGCAGCTTGTGGCCGCTGAGGTTGGTCGTGCGCACGCGAACGCTGACCGAACCCGGCGTGCCGGGACCCGGCGCGCTGTACGCGGTGACCGTGGTCGACATCGCGGCGCTGGACTGCAGCATCGCGCGCGCCCAGGCGATGGTGCGGTCGAAATCAGCCGGGCGGTTGAAGCCGCCCGCGCCGCCGTAGAGGGACTTGATGATGGCCGGTACCCAGGTATTGGCGCCGACAAAGGTATGTACCGGCAGATTGCCCGTGCGCGAGCCTTCCTCGTTCAAGGTACAGGCCTGGGCCAGTGGATCATTCGATGAAGGCATGTGGCAGCCCTGACACTGCTGTGCCTTGGCCAGCGCCGGCTGGCCCGGCGCCGTAGCCTGCAGGCCGTCGCGGAAGATCAGGTCGGCGAACAGGCTGCGCTTCCATTCGCTGTAGGTGCGCTCGATCGGGAACGGGCGCGTCGTCGCGGTACCGTTCTCCAGGATCAGGGTCTTGAGCGGCCCCTGGTCGGTATCGGGCGTCGACACGTCGTGGCAGGTACCGCAGATGTCCGAACTCGAATGCAGCGGCGACTGCACCCAGCTATGCGGCGGTTCGCGCACGTCGTTGACGTAGGCGTAAGGTCCGCGCCGGCAGGGGCCGCCGTATTCGCCTCCACCGGGAGTGAAGCAGGTCGCGGCGTCGTCGACCCAGGCGTTCGCGTTGCCGATCTCGAACGGCTGGCCCTGCGGGCCGGCCGGCATCAGGCGATGGCAGTAGTGACAGGAAATGCCGCCGTAGTCGTTGCTGAAGCTGTCGTCGTCGTTGTAGTCGCCGGTCAGCTGGCAGCCCGAGGCGCCGTTGGCGGGCTGGTTCGTGCCATCGCCCTTCTTGACGACACGTCCGCCGAGCCAGCCGGTCGGCGTATGGCAGCGCAGGCAGAAGTCGCCGGCGCCGGGATAGTCCTTGTTTGCCACGTCGAGCGCCGCCCAGAACAGCGGGTCGCGCGTAGCGTTGGCCATCATCGAGCCGGTCCAGGTGCTGTGCGGCAGGAACTGGTTCTGCGGCGACGAAAAGCCGCGATGGCAACCGGTGCAGTCACTGGCCGGTTCGATGGCCGACTGCAGCGGAGGCTGCGTGCCGTGCGGAGTCAGGTCGATGGCCCGGCCGAGCGGGCTCGTCAAGGTAGCGGCGACGGCCACAGCCAGCACAACGGCTGCCCGCAGAGCCCGCAGAGCATCACGCAACCACACCATCCGCACACCCCCGAAATTCTGAATGCACCCTGGACTTCGCATTCAGCCGAGGAAAGTAGCACAGCTTGTGCCAGCCCGGCGTAAAGGTTAACGAAAGTCACAACTGCTGCAGCACAGCATCGAAGGGCTAGCGGCATCGGCAGAAGACGGAGAACAGATCGGACGCCGGCTGGAAATCGGCCACCAGGTGGGAGGAGTGAGAAACGAGCAAGGACGGAAGGACGGCGCTTCTCGCTCGTCTCTCGCTTCTCCTTGCTCATTTCTCGCTTCCGGCCCGAGCAGACCGTTGAGAGACCGCCGGCTTGGGCAATCCGGAACGGCTCGCCCGAGAGTCGATCTGCCGCGCACGCTCCTGGCTCAGTCAGCGTCGCATGCGACATATCCCCGTGCCTGAAACGCCACAGGCACGGGGACGCTATTTCGCGAAATTCAACAACCTGCTTCGGAGAATCGCTTCAAAGAATATTGATGCGCGTGGACAGCGTGTTCATCGGCGCATTGATCGAGGTGTTCTGGTAGCGGAACAGGCCGTTCTGATAGCCGTTGAGGTTGTAGTAGCGCAGGAAGCCGACGATGGTGGCACCCGGCGAGCAGGGCCAGTCGTATCTGGTTCCGACGATGCAAACCGGTGTGGTCTGGTAGTTCGCCGAGTTGGGCAGCACCGTGCCGGACATCCAGGCGATGGGATTGCTGCCGTAGCCGATCTCCAGCACGGCCGCACTCATCTGCGCGCCGCCGTGATTGCAGGTCGTGGCAAGCTGGCCGACGCTAGTCATGTATTCCCAGTTGCAGTTGGTGGAGCCCACGGCAAAGACGAACATGCGGGTGAGCGGCGGTGCGGGTGCGAGCGGCACGGCCAGCGACTTCTCGGCGGATTCCGCGGCCAGTGCGCCTTGGCTGAACACATCCCCGAGCGTGGCGAAGGCCGGCAGCTCCCGCGAAACCGATTCCGTAGGATTCTGTGCCTGGGCCGGGCCAGCGAGAAGAATACAGAGCAGGGACGCGTACAGGGCGTTGATCTTCATGGAAATTCTCCTTGAGTTGTAGTTTCCGAATAAGTAGGTCGCGACAATTGCGGGCTTCCGCCCGCAATTGGATCCAAAGATACACATACATTGTTGCAAAAATTAATACTTTAGAAAATTTTTTCTTGCTTTTTGTCTTATTTCGAAGGAGACGCATAGCACAGGTTGCAATCCATTCCATTGCGCACTGAATGACGGGTCTGGCGGCGCTGCCTGCGCACGGCACATTCCGGCAGCGGCGGCCAGTGACAGCGCCATGTTCTTTGCCGTGGCCAGTGCGATTTTTCCGTGGCTGCCGGGCATGGCGTTCGCGCCCGCCCGCGCGGCTGATGCGGGCACACCAAGACGCCCTACTCAATGCCTGGTTAGCCCGCTTTTCTCACACCCGTTCGTAGCGAGGCCGTGGAGACGCCGTCCTGATACGCGCCGCGGACTTCAGTGACGGCGAAGACTTAGCCGACACGCGGGAGCAGCGCGGGTCAGGACGAGCCTATCGGCGGCCGCAATGGAAGGAGGGTGAGAAAGGCGGGCTAGGGCCGCGCGCGTGGCCGCGGCGCCCAGTCGCGCAGCGGCGCTAGTGTCGCCGCATGCCAGGTCTGCGTGCCGGCGCCCAGGTGCGCCGTGCTGTCGCGCGGCCCTATATCGCTGATGAAGGCGAAGCGGAAGCTGTGGCCCCAGGCTAGTGACGCCGCGCTGCCGCGCTGCCATGCGACGCGGTCCGTGGTCCACAGCGCATCCCACTGCACGCCGGTACCGGCCACGGCGGCAAAATCAGTCCGTTCGATCAGCGCCTGCGTATCGGCGAACACGAAGAAGCGTTCGATTCCAAGGTTTTCCTCGACGCGCAGGTTCGGCTCCTGCCCACTGGTACGCGCCAGGGTGAGATCGAGATTGAATAGCTGGTATTCGTAGTAGTAGCGCCCGTCAGGCTGCCGTGTCACGCGCGTGCCCAGCAGCGCCCTGCCCTGCGCGGTGTCGACCAGGCTGCGGCGCTGCCAGCCGCCCGCGGGCGCGAGGTCGACCCAGCGATCGAGCATGCTGCCGGTGCGGAAGTCGCTGACGTCGAAACGCCAGACATAGGCATTCGGGTCGGCGCCCTGACCGCGCACTTTCTGCGGCTCGATCTGCATCAGGCCGATGCTGTTCCAGGGATCGGCATCGTCGCGCACGACATACCAGTACTCGAGGAACCAGCGCGCGCCGGGGTGCAGCGACGGCATCAGCTCACTCTCGCGCACGGCCAGGCGCTTGGCCGGGTTGTAGGCATCGTCGGGCAGCAGGCCGTCGCCGGCATCGCGGCGACCGTCGCAGTCCGCGTCGTACAGCGAGCCGCAGCGGCCCCACTGCGCCGTATACGGAATGATCTCGCTGCGCGGCGCCAGCCCACTCGGGAAATCGTTGCTGAAGCCACCATAGGTGTCTTCGCAGCCGGGATAGAGGATGTTGCCGCCGCCGCAACCGCAGACCGCGTTGATGGTGTGGAAGGCGTGCTTGGCACCCGACGCGCCGATCTGCTGGAGGCGGCCGTCGGCGTCGAGTCGATACAGGTTCCAGACCAGGTACGGATGCTGGTCGTTGGCGTAGGGCGGCGCTGGCGCGGAGAACTTCGCGTACCACGCCACAGACGCGTCGCCGGTGTTGCGCAGGCTGGCATCGGGCGCGAGCACCACGAGACCGTCGTCGCTGTCGGCGCCGCAGGGGCGCGTGTGGCCGCCGGCATTGTCGCTTCGGCCACACCGGTACGCGTTGACCCCGTCGGGCTGACGCTCTTCCCAGTTCACCGCGAGGCGCAGCATGGTCACGTCGGCCTTGGCCGTCGCATCCGGCCAGTGCAGCGGACACGCGGCCGTCGCCTTGGCCTCGGCGGCGTCGATGGCCGCGCCGGCGACGCCGTCGCTCTGCGCGCCGCCGATCAGGCGTCCGCTCCATTCCGGCCGCCCGAGCCAGCGCGCCAGCGCCGGCGCGATGCGCAGGTCCATATGCCGCAGCGACAGTGCGCCGTCGTCAGTCGCATAGGCGTGCGCATGATCGAGCGTGAACCAGGCCACGCCGCCGCGATCGGCGAGTTCCAGGCCGATGCGCGCGGTGCCGCGCTGGCGTAGCTGGAAACCATCGAGATCGAGCCGGCCGCGGCCCGCCGCGCGTAGCTGCGGTCCACCGAGATGACGGATGCGGCCGCTCTCCAGCGCAGCGAAGCGGCCACCCTCCCGGCGCCAGCGCAGGCGGTCGCCGGGCACGACGGCAAAGCGCAGCTCGCGATAGTCGGCGATGGCCTTGCCGGGGCGCAGGCAATCGACACAACGGGTTGACAGCTCGAGGCCCAGCGGCGCGAGCGCACCCTGGTTGAACCACAGCGTGGTCGCACCGCCTTCGCCGCGCGCCGACGAAAGCGTCGCGAACAGCAGCAGCGCGAGCAGGACCCGCATCCGCCCCGCGCGCGCGAACCGGGGCGACGTGCGAATTTCAGCCATGACCGAGCAGGCGCTCCGCGATCGCGAGATACAGCGCCGGCAAGCGTTCGAGATCCGCGATGGCGACATGTTCGTCGAGCTTGTGGATGGTCGCATTGACGGGTCCGACTTCGACCACGTCCGCACCGAGCGGCGCGATGAAGCGGCCATCCGAGGTACCGCCGCCCGTGCTCGCAACCGCCGCTATGCCGCAGACCTGGGCGATCGCCGCGATCGTGTGCTCGCGCAGCGGTCCACCCCGCGTCAGGAACGGTTCGCCGGAGAGATCCCAGCGCAGCGCGAAATCGATACCGTGGCGGCGCAACACCGCTTCAGTGCGCGCGCGCAGCGTGTCGGCACTGCTTTCGGTGCAGAAGCGAAAATTGAAGATCGCCTCGAGCTCGCCCGGAATCACGTTATTCGCACCCGTTCCGGCGGTGAGGTTGGACACCTGGAACGAGGTCGGCGGGAAATCCGCGTTGCCGTCGTCCCAGCGCGTCGCGGCCAGTTCGGCCAGAGCCGGCGCGAACGCGTGGATCGGGTTGAGCGCTTTTTCCGGATAAGCGACGTGACCCTGCGTACCGCGCACCGTCAGATAGCCTGACAGCGAGCCGCGCCGGCCGACGCGGATCACGTCGCCGAGGCGTTCGGACGACGATGGCTCGCCGACGACGCACCAGTCCAGACGTTCGCCGCGCGCGCGGAAGGCCTCGGCGACGCGGCGCACGCCGTCTCTGGCCACACCTTCCTCGTCGCTGGTGAGCAGCAGCGCGATGCGCCCCGTATGCCGCGGATGGCGCGCGACGAAGGCTTCGAGCGCAAGCACGAAGGCCGCG
>JAAFHE010000112.1 GCA_013298265.1 Lysobacterales bacterium
GGTGCTCAAGCGGCTCGATGCCGCGCTGGCCGCGGGCGACCATGTGCACGGCGTGATCCTCGGCAGCGGCATCAACCAGGACGGCACCACGCAAGGCATCACCGCGCCGAGCGTGGTTTCGCAGGAGCGCCTGGAGCGGCAGGTCTACGACACGTTCGGCATCCATCCGGAGCAGATCCAGTTCGTCGAAGCGCACGGCACCGGCACGCGCCTGGGCGACCCGGTCGAATTCCAGGCGCTTACCAGCGCGTTCCGCAAGGACACCGACAAGCGCGGCTACTGCGCGATCGGCTCCATCAAGACGGCGATCGGCCACACCGCGTCGGCCGCCGGCGTTGCCGGCGTGCTGAAGATCCTGCTGTCGCTACGGCATCGCAAGATTCCCGCGTCCCTGCATTTCGAGACCGGCAATCCGCACATTGATTTCGAGAGCAGCCCGTTCTACGTCAATACCGTCCTGCGCGACTGGGTGGTTGCCGACGGCGGGCGGCGCTGCGCCGCGGTCAGCTCGTTCGGCATCAGCGGCACCAACGCACACACCGTGATCGGCGAAGCCCCGCCGTCGACGCGCTGGCATCCCGAGCGGCCGGCGTATCTGATCGTGCTGTCGGCGCGCACCGCCGAGCAGCTACGCAGCCAGGCCGAGCGTCTCGCGGCGCACTGCGACGTCGCGGTCGGAAGAGCCGCCGATATCGGCAACATCAGCTTCACGCTGCTGCTGGGGCGCAAGCATCTGCGGCACCGCATCACCTGCATCGTGCGCACGCGCGACGAACTCGTCGTGCTGCTGCGCCGCTGGCTGGAAAAAGGCCGGAGCGCTCAGGTCTATACGGGCGAGATCCGCGCCGGCGAGCTGCGCGAGCAGGCGTCGATCCGGCGCCACGGCAACGACTGCATCGACCAGTATCGCAGCGAGAGCGCCGCCGGACCGGCGGTCGAGCATCTGGCGACTGTCGCCGATCTGTTCCTGCAGGGCTACTGCCTCGACTACCGGCGCCTGTTCGACGACGACGGCTACTCCCGCGTGCCGCTGCCGACCTATGCCTTTGCGGACGACCGCTACTGGGTGGACATGAGCGCCTGGACGGACGTGGCGCAGAGGTCCGACGATGCACCTGTCGCCGTACCGGCAGCCGCACGGCCCGCCGAACAGACGCTGCTGCTGGCGCCGGCGTGGAGGGCGCAACCGGCCGCGGGTGCGGAGGCCGCTTTCGGCGAGCATCACCTGGTCTACTGCGGCGAGTCCATTTCTTCTGATGTATACAAAAGATCCTCTGCGCGGCTGCGCGATAGTGCTGCACTGCATTGCGAACAGTGGGCGGACGCCGTCACCGGTCCCGAATCGTACGAGCGCTGCGGCTGGCGGCTCGTGCAGTACATCCAGGCGATCCTGGCCGGCAAGCCGCGGTCGCCGGTATTGCTGCAGATCGTTGTAGCGCGCGGCGACGAAGGCGAACTGCTGAGCGGCCTCGTGCCGCTGCTGAAGACCGTTCAGGCGGAAGCGCCCCAGCTGCGCTGCCAGCTGGTCGAGATCGAGCCCGACGCCGACGAGGCCGAGTGGGCGAGCCGACTGCTCGAAAACCGCATCACCGCCGACGTCCATGTGCGTTACGAGCGTGGCGTGCGCATGATCCAGGTCACCGAGCCGATCGACAGCACGGTGCGGCAGCCGCCCTGGAAAGCGGGCGGCGTATATTTGATCACCGGCGGACTCGGTGGGCTCGGCCGGATCCTCGCCGAGGAAATCGTTCGGCAGGTGCCCGATGCGCGGCTGATTCTGGCCGGCCGGTCCGAGCCCGGCGCCGAGCAGGCACGATGGCTGGAGGAACGGGCGCTCGCCGATCGTTCGGTCGACTATCGGGCCGTCGACATCGCGCAGCGCGACGACGTCGTCGCGCTCGTGCGCTATGTCGAAGAACGGTACGGCACGCTCGACGGGGTAGTCCACGCGGCCGGCGTAGTCCGCGACAGCTTCATCGTCAAGAAGACGCAGGCTGAGTTTGCCGCCGTGATGGCCGCCAAGGTTCACGGCCTCGCGCATCTCGACGCAGCGATCGGCGCGCGATCGCTGGATTTCTTCATCATTTTCTCGTCGACGTCGGCGACGTTCGGAAATGTCGGCCAGGCCGACTACGCCGCAGCTAACGGCTTCGCGGAGCAGTTCGCACGGCATCGGCACGCGCAGGTCGCGCGCGGCGAACGGCATGGGCGAACGGTCGCGATCGGCTGGCCGCTGTGGGCGCACGGCGGCATGCAGATCCCGGCGGCTCAGCGCGATCAGTTGCGCGACCGGCAGGGGCTGATTCCGTTCGAGAATGCCGACGGGCTGGCGGCGATGTATGCGGCCTGCGCGTCGGATCATCCGCAGTTGCTCGCGTTGCGCACCACGGCCGCGGCGCAGCCTGCATCTCAGCCTGACGCCCTGCGTGTGCCGGCGGACGAGCCGTTGCGCGCGGCGGCCGGTGTGTCGCACGCCGACATCGTGGCGGGCACGCGTCAGCGGTTGCAGGCCGTTTTCTCCGAAGTGACGAAATTGCGCGCTGCGCAGATCGATGTCGCCGAGCCGTTGGAAAGCTACGGCATCGACTCGCTGATGATCACGCAGCTCAACACGAAGCTCGCCGGCGTGTTCGGCGAATTGTCCAAGACGCTGTTCTACGAATACACGACGCTGGGCGAGCTTGGCGACTTCCTGTTGCGCGAACATCGCGCCGCCTGCGAGCGTTGGAGCGGCCTGCACGAAGCAGCGGCACCGGCTGCGGTCCCGGCGTCCGCGCGGATCACGCCTGTGCTGCCGGTCGCTCGCAGCGAAGTTCAGATGCCGCGGCAGACTGCCGAGCGGGTCGACACGCCTTCGTCCCGAGCCGTCGCGATCATCGGCCTGGCCGGCCGCTACCCGCAGGCACGCGACGTCGACAGCTACTGGGACAACCTGCGCGACGGCCGCGACTGCATCAGCGAGATTCCCGCTGCGCGCTGGTCGCTCGACGGTTTCTACGAACCGGACATGGAACGCGCGATCGCCAGCGGCCGCAGCTATAGCCGCTCGGGCGGCTTCCTCGAAGGCCATACGGAATTCGATGCGCTGTTCTTCAACATCTCGCCGCGCGAGGCGACCAGCCTCGATCCGCAGGAAAAGCTCTTTCTCGAAGCCTGCTGGGCGGCGATGGAAGATGCTGGCTATACGCGCGAGCGCTTCGCGAGTCGCCACCAGCGCCGCGTCGGTGTGTTCGCCGGCATCACCAAGACCGGGTTCGACCTGTACGGCCCGGAGCTGCAGCGGCGCGGCGAGCCGGTAATGCCCCATACGTCGTTCGGTTCGCTGGCCAATCGCGTCTCGTACGTGATGAATTTGGCGGGTCCGAGCATGCCGGTCGACACCATGTGCTCGGCGTCGCTGACGGCGATCCACGAAGCCTGCGAACACCTGTTGCGCGACGAATGCGAACTCGCGTTCGCCGGCGGCGTGAACCTGTACCTGCATCCGTCCAACTATCGGATGATGTGCGCCTATCGCATGCTGTCGGTCGAAGGGCGCTGCCACACCTTCGGCGCCGGCGGCGACGGCTTCGTGCCGGGCGAGGGTGTCGGCGCCGTGCTGCTCAAGCCATTGGCGCGGGCGCTGGCCGACCGTGATCCGATCCACGGCGTGATCCGCGCGACCGGCATCAACCACGGCGGCAAGACCAACGGCTACACCATTCCCAATCCGGTCGCGCAGCGCGAGCTCATTGCCGCGACGCTGGCCAAGGCCGGCGTCGACGCGCGCACGGTGAGCTATATCGAAGCGCACGGCACCGGCACGGTGCTCGGCGATCCGATCGAGATCACCGGACTCACCCAGGCCTTCGCGCGCCACACTGCCGATACGCAGTTCTGCGCGATCGGCTCGGTCAAGTCGAACATCGGCCATGCCGAGGCCGCGGCCGGCATCGCCGGGCTGACCAAGGTGCTGCTGCAGCTCAAGCACCGCCAGCTGGTGCCGAGCCTGCATGCGGAAACGCTCAACCCGAACATCGATTTCACGACGACGCCGTTCGTGGTGCAGCGCACGTTGACCGATTGGCCCCGGCCGCAGGTGACGCTAGCCGGGGTGACGCGCGAATATCCGCGCCTCGCCGGGCTCTCGTCCTTCGGCGCCGGCGGCGCGAACGCGCATGCGCTCATCGAGGAATACACCGCGCCGGAGGAGCCGCCGTTCGCGCTCGCGGGACCGGCCGTGATCGTGCTGTCGGCGCGCAGCGAAGAGCGGCTCAAAGTCTATGCCCGGCAACTGGCCGGGGCGATTGCGCGGCGCGCGCTCACCGATGCGGACCTGCCGCAGCTGGCCTACACGCTGCAGATCGGGCGCGAGCCGCTGGAGCATCGTCTGGCGTTCACGGCGACGGCGATGCAGGCCGTGAGCGAACGGCTGCAGCGCTTTGCCGACGGCGTCGAGAGCATCGACGGCCTGCACCGCGGCGAGGTCAAGCGCAACAAGGAAGCGCTGTCGGTCTTCACCGAGGACGACGAACTGCACGAGGCCGTGGCCAAGTGGCTCGACCGCGGCAAGTACAGCAAGGTGCTCGGGCTCTGGGTCAAGGGACTCGCGGTCGACTGGACGCGGCTCTACCCGCACGGCACGCCGCGCGTCATCGCGCTGCCGACGTATCCGTTCGCGCCCGACATACACTGGTTGCCGCTAGTCGAACCCGAGCGGCCGCAGCGCGTCGATACGACGTCCGCGCGCGGCATGCTGCATCCGCTGCTGCACGAGAACACGTCGGATTTCACCGGCACGCGCTTCGTCTCGCGGTTTACCGGCACGGAATTCTTTCTCGACGATCACAAGATCGGTGTGGCGAGGGTGTTGCCGGCCGTGGCGTATCTCGAGATGGTCCGTGCGGCCACCGAGCGCGCGGCGAACCTGCCGGCGCTGCGCGAGGCCGAGGCCGACGGACAGCCGCTGTCCGTCGTCATACGCGATGTCGCCTGGGTGCGGCCGCTGGTCGTCAATGCGGCCACCAACGTCGAAGTCTGCCTCACGCTCGACGACGCGCAGGAAATCGGGTTCGAGGTGTATGCCGACGCGAGCGGCGAGCGCCTGCTGCATTCCCGCGGTCGCGCACTCGTCATGCGTGACGCGGCGATCGACCGGCTCGACATCGCAACGCTGAGTGCCGACTGCGACCGTCGCGTCGACGGCACCGATTGTTATGCGATGTTCGCCGCTGCGGGCCTGAACTACGGTCCTGCCTATCGGGCCCTGGAATGGGTGGCTCACGGTACGCACGACGGCGAGGCCTTCGTGCTGGCCAGGCTCGCCCGTTCGACCGACGGCGACGCCGCATTCGAGCTGCATCCGGGGCTGATGGACGGCGCACTGCAGGCGACGACGGGTTTTGATCTCGCGACGGGTGCAGCCACGACGGGCGGCGCACGCCTCCCGTTCGCACTCGAGGAGATCCGGATCCGCGCACGTACGCCGGATAGCGGGTTCGTCCGTGTGCGACGCACCGGCGATGCGCGTGCCAATACCGCCGCGAAGTTCGACCTCGACATCTGCGACGAGAGCGGACTCGTCTGCGTGACGCTGCGCGGCTTCACGGCGCGTCAGCTCGATGCCTCGGCCAGCGCCGTGTCGCCGAACACCGGTGCAACGGCAGACGAATTCCGCACCGTGCTGCTGTCGCCGCGCTGGGACGCGGTGCACTCCCCGTTCGATGTAGCCGCGACGGACTCGCCCGAACACGTGCTGATCGTCGGCGGCACCGCGGAACAGCACGACGTCCTACGCGAGCGCTATCCGGATGCTGCGGTTCTGGCCGCGACCCGCGAGGATTCGGTCGACCTGCTCGCGCGGCGGTTGGCCGCAGTCGGCACGGTCGGTCACCTCGTCTGGATTCTGCCGACGTCGCTGGTCGACTGGCGCAGCGATCAGCTCATCGAGGCGCAGCACGACGGCCTGCGCCTGGGCTTCCGGCTCGTCAAGGCGCTCCTGCAGCTCGGCTACGGCTCGCAGCCGCTGCGCTGGACCGTCGTGACGCGACAGACGCAGGCCGTCGTCGACGGTGACCGCGTCGAGCCCGTGCATGCCGGAGTGCACGGACTCGTCGGCTCGCTCGCCAAGGAATATCCCCTGTGGCCGGTGCGGCTCGGCGACCTGCCGTCCACCGGCGAGCAGGGGCTGCGCGAACTGCTGCGGTTGCCGGCGCTCGAAGGCGGTGACCCGTGGGCGTACCGGCGCGGTGAATGGTTCCGTCAGCGTCTGCTGCAGGTCGACGCCGGACCGGCAACCGCATCGCCTTACCGCGACGGTGGTGTCTATGTCGTTATCGGCGGCGCCGGCGGGCTCGGCGAGGTATTCAGCGAATATCTGCTGACTCGGCATGGCGCGAAGATGATCTGGATCGGCCGGCGTCCGGCGGATGCCGAGATCGAGCGCAAGCTCGATCGCCTGGCCGCGCTCGGTCCGCGACCGCTCTACATCGCCGCCGACGCGACCGCCCGCCAGGCGCTCGACGCGGCGCATCGCGAGATCGTCGATCGCTACGGACGCGTGAACGGCGTGGTCCATGCCGCGCTCGTGCTGCGCGACAAGAGCCTTCTGAACATGGACGAAGCGACGTTCATGGCGAGCCTCGCGGCCAAAGTCGACGTCAGCGTGCGTCTGGCCCAGGTGTTCGGCCGCCAGGCCCTCGATTTCGTGCTGTTCTTCTCGTCGCTGCAGAGTTTCAGCAAGGCGGCCGGCCAGAGCAACTATGCCGCGGGCTGCGCGTTCAAGGACGCGTTCGCGGTCGCGGCCGCGCAGCCGTGGCGCTGTCCGGTCAAGGTGATGAATTGGGGCTACTGGGGCGGTGTCGGCTCAGTCGCGACGGAGTTCTATCAGGAACGCATGGCGCAGGTCGGCGTCGGCTCGATCCAGCCGGATGAGGCGATGACGGCGCTCGACGGACTGCTGGCCGGACGTCTGCGGCAGCTCGCGATCATCAAGACCACGTCGTGGGGGGTGCTCGGCGAACTGGTGTCACCCCAGGCGCTGCGCGTGCTCGGCGCAGTGGACACGCCACCCAGCGACGCGGACGCCGACGCCGCTACCAGCGCCGCGTTCGACGAAGTGCCGGCGGAGTCGGAGCGCCTGCTCGCGCACCTGCTGCTCACGCAGCTCGAGACCCTCGGACTCGTCGACGACGACGGCATGTTGCCAGGACCGCAGGAGCTCGCGGCGTGGAAGCGGGAGGTCGGGCTGCTGCCGGTCTACGATCGTTGGCTGGACTGCAGCCTGGCCGTACTGCGCGCGCACGGCCTGCCGGCCGGCGAGGCGTCGTCGTCGTGGCCGCACTGGAACGAGGAGCGCCGTGCGCAGGCCGCGGAGGGCGCGTCGACCGCGCATCTCGACCTGCTGGAATCCATGCTGCGCGCGCTGCCGTCGATACTCACCGGTGCGACGCGGGCGACCGACGTGCTGTTCCCCAGTTCGTCGATGGGTGCGGTCGAGGGCGTGTATCGCGGCAACGTACTGGCCGATCACTTCAACAGCGTGCTCGTTGAGCGCCTGACGGCTGACGTGCAGCGCCGCCTGCAGACGGCGCCGGGCCGGCGCCTGCGCATTCTCGAGATCGGTGCCGGCACCGGCGGAACGAGCGCGCTCGCGCTCGAAGCGTTGCGGCCCTGGGCAGCGGCGATCGACGAATACGCGTACACCGATATTTCGAAGTCGTTCCTGATGCGCGCCGAGGAGCGCTTCGGAGCCGACTATCCGTACCTGCGCTGCACGCTGTTCGACGCCGAGCGGCCGCTTGCGCCGCAGGGTCTGGAGACCGGCGCGTACGACATCGTGATCGCGACCAACGTGCTGCATGCGACGCGCGACATCCGCGAGGCGCTGCGCAATGCCAAGGCGGCGCTCGCCGACGGCGGCCTGCTGCTGCTCAACGAGATCAACCGCTTCAGTCTCGTGGCGCACCTGACCTTCGGCCTGACCGAGGGCTGGTGGCTGTTCCAGGACGAGGCGCTGCGCATTCCGGGTTCGCCGGCGATGCGCGCCGAAGCATGGCGTGACGTGATGCGCGATGAAGGATTCCGCGCGATCGGTTTCCCCGCCGCCGACCGGCACGCGCTGGGTCAGCAGGTCATTGCGGCCTACAGCGACGGCATCGTGCGCCAGCGCATCGAAACACCGCGCGCGCGCGGCGCGGAAATGCGTGTTGCGCGTCCGGTGGCATTGCCGGTCGAACGTGTGGCGCGCAGCGCCGCCGTCGTATCGGCGCCGGTCGTCGCACAGCCGGTCGTCGCACAGCGTGCAGACGCCACCGCGGCAGCTGACCACATCCGGAACGTCATCGCCGAAACCATTGCCGGTGCGTTGAAGGTCGCCGTCGATTTCGTCGATTTCGACGACTCGTTCGCCGACTACGGCCTGGATTCGATCCTCGGCGTGCAGACGGTGCAGATGATCTCGCAGCGCCTCGGCATCGCGCTCGCGACGACGAGCCTTTTCGATCACAGCACCGTGAACAAGCTGGCGGCGCACATCCTCGCCGAGCACGCGCAGGCGTTGGCGGCCGGCTCGCCGGCGCCGACGCCGGAATCCGTGGCAGTGCCAGCGCGCGCAAGCACCGCGCCCACCGCTGCCGCGAGCGTCGTTGCCATCCGCCGGCAATCGCAGGCCGCCGACGGCGTCGCGGTGAAGCCGGCGCTGGCCGTGGTGCCCGTCGAGCGGCACGACGACGCGCGCGTCCGGAGCGAAGCATCGCTGTGTCCGGAACCGGTTGCGATCGTTGGCATGAGTGCGCGTTATCCCCATTGTGAGGATGTGGAACAGTTGTGGCAGCACCTCGTCGACGGCGACGACCTGCTCGACGAGCCACCGTCGGGCCAGGGGCTACGCCGCGGCGTCGTCGCCGGCATCGACCAGTTCGACGCGCTGTTCTTCAACATCTCGGGTGTCGA
>JAAFHE010000113.1 GCA_013298265.1 Lysobacterales bacterium
CGCCGAGCACGCCGTCGGTACCGCCCTCGCGATCCAGCTGCACGAGTCCCCAGCTATGCCAGGCCATCAGCGCGCACAGTACGGCGGCGAAGGTAAGCGCGATGAAGCGCGCGACACGCAGCTTCACGCCGCTGACGAAGCGGCCGATGAAGTCGAGGCCGATGTGCTGGTCATCGCGCGTCGCGATGACGGCGCCGAGCATGGCGCTCCACAGCACCAGCGCGCGCAGCACTGGCTCGGCCCAGGCAAAGCCGCTGTCGAACACGTTGCGCAGCAGGATCTGCGCGCCAGCGAGCAGCACCATGAAGATGACGAGGACGGTGAGGACCCAGTCCTCGAAGCGGTGCAGGCGCGCGAGATGGCGCTGGAGTGCGGTGGTCACGTCGGGTGTTTTCCGAGATCCTTGGCGCGTCTGACAAAATACTGAAACGGGTGTATCGAGCCCTCCCCTTCAAGGGGGTGAATGGGCAACCGCCCAGAACCGAAGGTTCTGGTTGCCCTGAACGCCCAACGGGCCGGAGGGTTGGGTGGGGATGGTGCCGCTCTGCCGCAGAAATCGCGGGAATGCCGACTGCTGAGGCGAACACCATCCCCATCCCGACCTTCCCCTTGAAGGGGAAGGAGCAAGAGCCGCTGAACGTGCAGTCTTATCATCTTAGTTAGACGCTCTCAGCGATTACTTCTTGCGGATCACGGCGAGTTCGTCGCTGACGGCCTTGATGATCTCGGCCGACGGGGCCTTGTCGCTGTCGAGCGACTGCGCCGATTCCGCACCGACCTTCTGCCAGTTCGCCGTTTCCTCAGCATTGGGCTGATACACCGATATGCCCTGTTTTTTCAGCGCGTCGACGGCCTTGGCGTTGTCCTCGATGCTGATCTGGTCCAGGCGCGCGAACGCCTTGGCCATCTCGTCCTTGAGCACGGCCTGGTCGGCCGCGGCGATCTTGTCGAAGGATTTCTTGTCGACCACGATGACGCCGACCACGTAGCTGACCGGCAAGTCGACGATGTGCTTGATCTTGGTATGCCATTGGAACGCGATCGCGCCGGCGAAGGTGTTCGCAGCGGTGTCGATCAGGCCGGTCTGCAGGCTGGTATAGACGTCGGCCAGCGGCAGCGAGATCGGCGTCACGCCGACGGCCTTGAAGGCGACCTCGGCGGTGTAGTCACCTTGCGGCACCCAGACCTTGGCGGCCTTGAGCTCATCGCGCGTCCTGATGTCGCGCGCGCTCATGATGTAAGCGAAACCGCCACCGGACAGGCCCAGCGCGACGAAGCCGCTCTTCTCGAAACCGTCCTTGATGCGCTGGTCGAACTTCACACGGACGGCGTCGACTTCGGCTTGGCTGCGGAACAGGAACGGCAGGCCGTAGACCTGCACGTCCGGGTTGCTCGCCGAGATCTCGCCGCCGGTGAAGGCGCCGCCGTGAAGCTGGCCGATCTTGATCTTGCGCTGCACGGTGGCCGGATCGCCCATGACGCCGCCCGGGTAATACTTGACCTCGACACGGCCTTCGGTGCGCGTCTTGACCGCATCCGCACCGGCGCGCATCTCCTTCATCCACGCCGTACCGTCCGGCGCGGTGGTCGCGATCTTGAACACTTCGGCCTGTGCGCTGCCCGCCGCGACCATCGCGAATACGGCGGAAAGCCAACGCTTGCGCAAACTCATGCGGAACTCCTGAGGACCGACGTGGCCCGTTCTGCCCGATACGACGATGTCGCGCGCGGCGACATCAAAAATAGTCTTTGCCCGACGCCAGCAGAGCCTTGGCCCGCTGTTGCGCCAGCACGTTCATCAAGGTCATGCGCGGCGCCTCGGGCGCGGCAGCAACGACTTCGTTGAGCAAACGGTCGTGCAGTTCCTGGTCGAACACGAGACGTGCGTAGTACTGCGCGTACAAGGTCTTGGCCATGAGATTTCTGCCCTGCGACTGCGCGATCGCGGTATCGAACGCGGCCTTGCCGAGTTCGGGCTTGCCGCCGAGCGTGGCCGGCCGCAGCGAATGCAGCACGCCGAGCACCATGTGAGGCTCGCCGTCGGCATAGTCCGGATTCAGCGCGAGCACGCGCTCGACGAGCAGTTGCACCTTGGGCAGGTCGGCGATCGCATTCCAGTCGCCGCTGTCCTGCTGGATGCGTCCGGCCCAGGCCGAAGCCAGGCCGTAGACCAGATCGAGGTCCTTCGCACCCGTGTTCGCCACTACGGCAGAGAACGCCTCGAAGGGCTGCTCGAGCGCGCCACAGAGCGGCGGACTGCGTTCGCAGGTCGCGCGACGCGCATAGCCGAACGCGCGGTTGGCCAGGTGCCTGGCGCGCTCGGGTTCGGTCACGAAGCCGCCGGCATAGGCGCCGTAGAGCCGTGCGGCAGCGAGCAAGGTGCCGCTGTTCTTCGGATCGCCTTCGAGCAGCGCGTCGAGCAGCAGCAGATACGCCGGCAATCCATCGCGTACCGTGCCGGGATCATCCTGGTTGAGGATCGCGCTACCGAGGTTGTCGGCGAAACGCTGGCTGGCCCTGTTGACCACGCCGGCACAGCCGGCGAGCAACGTGAGTGCGGCGAACAAAGCAACGCGTAGGGTCGTGTGCATGGCATTCATCGATCGAAAAAGGTTTCCGCGGCTTCGAGCGTGTTTTCGATCAGCGTCGCGACGGTCATGCGCCCCACCCCGCCCGGCACCGGCGTGATCCACGAGGCACGCTGCGCCGCTTCGTCGAAATCGACATCGCCGACGAGGCGTCCGTCATCGAGGCGGTTGATGCCTATATCAATGACGATGGCACCGGGCTTGATCCATTCGCCCTTGACGAGACCCGGCCGGCCTACCGCGACGACAACGATGTCGGCCTGGCCGACGAAGCCTGGCAGACCGCGCGTGAACTTGTGGCACGACGTCGTGGTGCAGCCAGCCAGCAGCAGTTCCAGCGCCATCGGGCGGCCGACGTGGTTGGACACGCCGACGATGACGGCATGCTGGCCGCGCACGGGCCGGTCGGTATAGGACAGCAGGGTCATGACGCCCTTGGGCGTGCACGGACGCAATCCACGCTGGCGCAGCACGAGCGCGCCGACGTTCGCGGCATGGAAGCCGTCCACGTCCTTGCGCGGGTCGATGCGGTTGATCAGGGCGGTCGCGTCGATATGCGCCGGCAGCGGCAACTGCACAAGGATGCCGTGCACGCGCGCATCGGCATTGAGCGTGTCGATCAGCGCGTAGAGCTCGGTTTCGGGTGTATCCGCCGGCAGGTCGTAGTCGAACGAACGGAAGTCGACTTCTTTGCAGGCTTTGCGCTTGTTCCTGACGTAGACCGCCGAGGCCGGATCGGCGCCGACGAGCACGACAGCGAGGCCCGGGCGAGATTTGCCGGCGCTCACGCGGGCGCTGACGCGACCCTTGATGCGCTCGAGCAACTCGTCGGCGATGCGTTTGCCGTCCAGTATCCGGGCGGTCATGTGTGGGCAGGTCCAGGGCCGGTACGCAACCGGCGGTACAAGGGCGTCGACACGACGAGGATCTTCAGGAAGGGGCCTGAGCCCACAGCGACAGGTCGCGCATTATCCATGTCCCGCCGGGTCGCCTCAAACCGCAGCGTGATGGTGCTCAGCTACCATGCAGTTTTCACCCATCGGGATCCGTCCATGTCCGCCGCTACCGTCGAACTCGAAGCCGCCGCATTCCGCCGTCTGCTGGCGCACCTGAACCAGCGTAGCGACGTGCAGAACATCGATCTGATGATCACCGCCGGCTTCTGCCGCAACTGCCTGGCCGACTGGTATCGCGAAGCGGCGGCCGAGCGGGCCATCGACCTGAGCAAGGACGCCGCGCGGGAATACGTCTACGGCATGCCGTTTGCAGACTGGAAGCGGCTGCACCAGAAGGACGCGACACCGGAGCAACTGGCGGCGTTCGAGCGGGCGCAGAAGGAGCATCAGTAGCGCGACCGAAAGGGATCGCTGACACCGTCCTCACCCAACCCTCCCCTACGAGGGGATGGCTGAAAAACGACGATTTGAAGACTCCACCTCAGGGGAGGGCTCAGGAGCGAAGGCTGAAAGCTCCCTCCCCTTCAAGGGGGTAAAGGACGATGGCCTAGAGCCAAAGGCTCTCATCGTCCTGAACGCCCAACGGGCCGGAGGGCCGGGGTGGGGATGGTGCTAACCGCTGCCCCACGGCAAAGCCATCACGCAATCTTCTCGATCCCACCCATATACGGCCGCAGCACCGCCGGAATCTCGATCGAGCCGTCGGCCTGCTGGTAGTTCTCCATGACCGCGATCATCGCGCGGCCGACGGCGACGCCGGAGCCGTTCAAGGTGTGCACGAGTTCGGGCTTACCGGTTTCCGGGTTGCGCCAGCGCGCGAGCATGCGCCGCGCCTGGAAATCGCCGCAGTTGGAACACGAGGAGATCTCGCGGTAGGTGTTCTGCGACGGCAGCCAGACATCGAGATCGAAGGTCTTGATCGCGGCGAAGCCCATGTCGCCGGTGCACAGCAGCATGCGGCGGTACGGCAGTTCCAGCGCTTCGAGCACCTTCTCGGCGCAGCGCGTCATGCGCTCGTGTTCGGCGTCGCTGTCGGCGGGCTTGGCGATGCTGACCAGCTCGACCTTCTCGAACTGGTGCTGGCGGATCATGCCGCGCGTATCGCGGCCGTGCGAACCGGCTTCGGCGCGGAAGCACATCGAATGCGCCGCATAGCGCTGCGGCAGCGAATCGGCCTCGACGATGCTGTCGCGCACGAGGTTGGTCAGCGGGACTTCCGACGTCGGGATCAGGTAACGGTTGCTCTCGCCGACAGCGGTCGAGAACAGGTCTTCCTCGAACTTCGGCAGCTGACCCGTGCCGAGCATGGACTCGGCATTGACGATCAGCGGCACATTGGCTTCGACATAGCCGTGCGAATTGCTGTGCAGATCAAGCATGAACTGCGCGAGCGCGCGATGCAGCCGGGCCAGTTCGCCGCGCAGCACGGTGAAGCGCGCGCCGGAGAGTTTCGCGCCGGCGTCGCCATCGAGCCAGCCCTTGCGCGCGCCGAGATCGACGTGATCGCGCACGCTGAAGTCGAAGGTGCGCGGCGTGCCCCAGCGGTGCTGTTCGACGTTGCCGGATTCGTCGGCACCCTGCGGCACCGATTCGTGCGGCAGGTTGGGAATGCCCTGCACGACCGCGGCGAGCTGCTGCTGCACGTCGGCCAGATGCGCCTCGTTTGCCTTGAGCGCGTCGCCAATGCCACCGACCTCGGCCATCAGCACAGAGGCGTCCTCGCCCTTGCCCTTGGCCATGCCGATCTGCTTGGACAGCGTATTGCGCCGGTTCTGCAGCTCCTGGGTCTCGACCTGGACCGCCTTGCGCCGGGTTTCGAGCGCATCGATTGCGGCGGTGTCGAGGGTGAATCCGCGCGTCGCCAGACGTTCGGCCACGGCATCGAGCTGGCCGCGCAGCAGGGCTGGGTCAAGCATGTCAATCCTTGGAAATTCAACGATGTCTAGGATTCTCGCGGCTAGCCGCGAGAACGAAGTCCAGGGTTCTCGCGGCTGGCCGCGAGAACGAAGTCCAGAATTATCACGGCTAGCCGCCGCGGCACGCAACGCAGAATCAGTGGGTCGAGGACGGCCGCACCCAGAACGCGAGCAGCAGTGCCGCGGCCAGCGCGCAGGCCGAGCCGAACGCAAACGCGGCCAGCGGCGCGATATCCGACCAGAGCCAGCCGAACAGCAGCGAGGCGGGCAGCAGCAGCACACCGGCGGCGAGGTTGTACCAGCCGAACGCGGTGCCGGCCTGCTCTCCCGGCACGAGGTCGGCGACCAGCGCCTTCTCGGCACCCTCGGTCGCAGCGAGGAACAGGCCATAACCGGCAAACAGCGGCCACAGCAGCCATGGCGTAGCCGGCAGCAGGCCGAACACGAGATAGAACAGCGCGTAGACCGTCCAGCCGCCAACGATCAGGCGGCGCCGGTCGACGCGGTCCGACCAGGCCGACAGCGGCGGTCCGAACACCGCCGCCACGCCGCAGACCAGGGCCCAGATCAGCGGCACCTGCGCGTCGCCGAGGCCAAGCTCGCGCGCGCGCAGCAGCAGGAACATGTTCGACGAGTTTCCCAAAGTGAACAAGGCAAGAACGCAGAGATAGCGCCGCAGCGCGACCGGCTGATCGGACAGGTTCCAGCGGAACGGCTTGGCCTTGAGTACAGCGCGTTCGGGCTCGCGCACGAGCAGGGTCAGCACGATCACGAGCACGGCCGGCACGATGGCCCAGAAGAACACCTCACGCAGGCTATAGCCCAGCGCGAGCAGCAACGCCGCGAGCAGCGGTCCGACCACGGCGCCGAGATTGTCCATCGCCCGGTGCAGGCCGAACGCAAGACCGCGCTGCGCCGGCGCGACGCTCAGGGTCAGCAGCGCGTCGCGCGGCGCGGCGCGCAGCCCCTTGCCGACGCGGTCGGCGAAGCGGCAGGCGAGCACGCCGAGCCAGCTCGTGCTCAGCGCGATCAGCGGCCGCACGAGGCCCGACACGGCGTAGCCCGCGACCACCCACCAGCGCATCTGCCGCAGGCGATCGGCCAGCACGCCGGCGACGAGCTTGAGCACGCTGCCGAAGGCCTCGGCGATGCCTTCGATCAGGCCCAGTGCCTTCGGCCCGGCCATCAGCACGCTGGCCAGGTACAACGGCACGAGCGGATAGATCATGTCGCTGGCCGCGTCGTTGACGAAGCTGATCAGGCCCAGCAGCCAGATCGTCCGGGGCAAGGACAGCGCCGCTCGGATCATCCTGCGTCGACCTCCTGGCGCGGCTTGCGGGCGAGCGCATCGGCGCGCGCGGTGCGCAGTTCGCGCAGCTTGTCAGCAATGCGCGCCTCGAGGCCGCGCGCTGTCGGCCGGTAGAATTCGCGCCCGACGAGCGCATCCGGCAGGCATTGCTGGTCGAGCGCGACACCCCCTTCGAGATCGTGGTCGTACTGGTAGCCCTTGCCGTAGCCGAGGTTTTTCATGAGCCTGGTCGGTGCATTGCGGATTTCCATCGGCACGGCTAGCGTGCCACTCGCGCGGATTTCCGCGCGCACCTCGCCGAATGCGGCGTAGACCGCGTTGCTCTTCGCAGCCAGCGCCATGTAGACAACGAGCTGGGCCAGTGCGAGATCGCCCTCGGGACTGCCAAGACGGTCATAGGTTTCCCAGGCCTCGATCGCCATGCCGATCGCGCGTGCGTCGGCCAGGCCGACGTCCTCGACCGCCATGCGCGTGAGGCGCCGCGCGAGATAGGCCGGATCGCAGCCGCCGTCGAGCATGCGCGTGAACCAGTACAGCGCCGCGTCCGGATCGGACGAACGTACCGACTTGTGCAAGGCCGATATCTGGTCGTAGAACTGCTCGCCGCCCTTGTCAAAACGCCGCGTGCGGTCAGCCAGTACCTGGGTCAGCGTGGTCTCGTCGATGCAACCGTCCTCGGCCAACTCGGCGGCAATCTCCAGCAGGGTCAGTGCGCGGCGCACGTCGCCGTCGGCGGCCCGGGCGATCAGGCCCAGCGATTCGTCGCTGACCGCAAGCCCCTGCCCGCCCAGGCCGCGCTCGGGATCGGCCAGTGCGCGCCGCAACGCAGCCACGATGTCGACCGCGCCGACCGCTTCGAGCACATGCACGCGGCAGCGCGACAGCAGCGCGGAATTCAGTTCGAACGACGGGTTTTCCGTGGTGGCGCCGACGAAGAGAATCACGCCCTTCTCGATATGCGGCAGGAACGCGTCCTGCTGCACCTTGTTGAAACGGTGGACCTCGTCGACGAACAGCACGGTGCGCACGCCGCGGGCGAAGTTCGCGGCAGCCTCGTCCAGCGCGGCGCGAACGTCAGCCAGCCCGGTCATGACCGCGGAGATCGCCTTGAACTGCGCATCGGCATAGCGTGCGAGCAGCAGGGCCAGCGTGGTCTTGCCGCAGCCGGGCGGCCCCCAAAGGATCATCGAATGTACATGGCCGGACTCGATCGCACGGCGCAGCGGCTTGCCCGCGGCCAGGAGCCGCGTCTGGCCGACGATCTCGCCGAGCTCGCGCGGGCGCATGCGCTCGGCCAGCGGCTTGAGCCCGTCAGGCTCAGCGAACAGGCCGGCGCCGGCCGGGGTGTTTTTTCTGGGTGACATGGGCGCCTAGAGTAACGCTGCCGGCGAGCGCCGCACAGTGTTTATATTTAGTCACAAATACAAAGAGATACGCAAGGAGCGCGCGGACGATTCGGTTAGCTTCTGGTAGCGTAGTCCTATTCATGACCTCGAGATTCCGCATGAAACCTCAGCGCGCCATTCTGCTCGCCGCCCTGGCCGCCGCTGTGCCGGCCCACGCCGCAGTGACCTGCTTCAACCAGCAGAACCTGGGCATTCCCGCCACGACCGAGGGGCTGTACATCAACTTCCTGAACGGCGTCAGCGCCGCGACCGGAGCGGGCGCGCCGGGATTCGATTTCAACCCGTACGCATCCGCCAGCACCACCCCGCCCGACGATCTGCGTTTCTACTGGGGCACTGCAGCGACGGGCAATGCCGGCGTGGCGAGCAGCGGCGCCACCTATGCAGTGCTCCCGGCTGGGTCGGTGGTCGGTCCTTCCAGCGAGTTCACGCGCGAAGGTTTCTCGGGCAACACGTCGGCCTGGACCAGCGGGGTGAGCCTTGGCTACCTCGGCATGCGTTTCCGCAACGAGGCCAGCAGCGCGATCAACTACGGCTGGGTGCAGATAACAACGACCCCACCGCGCGGTTTTCCGGTCACTGTCCACGGCTGGTGTTTCGAGGACAGTGGCGCGTCCATCGCCGCCGGGCAGATCTCCGACGCGATATTCGCGAACGGCTTCGATAGCTAACCATCAGCCGCTTCGATCCAACGCGCGATGGCGGTACACCGCATAGGCCAGCCCGACGACGCCGGTCAGCGCC
>JAAFHE010000114.1 GCA_013298265.1 Lysobacterales bacterium
TGATCAACCTGACCGAACTCAAGCGCAAGCCCGCCGCAGCCGTGCTCGACATCGCCGAAACCCTGGGCATCCAGGAAGGTGTCGCCCGCGCGCGCAAGCAGGACGTGATCTTCAACATCCTCAAGGCCCACGCACGTGCCGGCGGCGGCATCTGGGGCGAAGGCGTGCTGGAAATCCTGCAGGATGGCTTTGGCTTCCTGCGCTCGGGCGACGAGTCCTATCTCGCCGGTCCCGATGACATCTACGTCAGCCCCAGCCAGATCCGCCGCTTCAACCTGCGCACCGGCGATTACATCACCGGACGCATCCGCCCTCCGAAAGACGGCGAACGCTACTTCGCGCTGCTCAAAGTCGACGACATCAACAGCGAGCCGCCGGAAGCCTCGAAGAACAAGGTCCTGTTCGAGAATCTGACCCCGCTGTTTCCGCGCAAGTCGTTCCGCCTCGAACGCGGCAATGGCTCGTCGGAAGACATCAGCGGCCGCATCCTCGACCTGATCTCGCCGGTCGGCAAGGGCCAGCGCGGCATCATCGTGTCGCCGCCCAAGGCCGGCAAGACCATGATGCTGCAGAACGTCGCCCAGGCCATCGTGCACAACCATCCGGAAGTGCACCTGATCATCCTGCTGATCGACGAGCGCCCGGAAGAAGTGACCGAGATGGTGCGCGGCGTGCGCGCCGCGGAAGTCATCAGCTCCACCTTCGACGAGCCGGCCGCGCGCCACGTGCAGGTCGCCGACATGGTGATCGAGCGCGCCAAGCGGCTGGTCGAGCACAAGCGCGACGTAGTCATCCTGCTCGACTCGATCACGCGTCTGGCGCGCGCCTACAACACCGTCGTGCCGAGTTCCGGCAAGGTGCTGACCGGCGGCGTGGACGCCAACGCGCTGCAGCGCCCCAAGCGCTTTTTCGGCGCAGCGCGCAACGTCGAAGAAGGCGGCTCGCTGACCATCCTCGCGACCGCGCTGGTCGACACGGGGTCAAAGATGGACGAGGTGATCTACGAGGAGTTCAAGGGCACCGGCAACATGGAAGTGCATCTGAACCGCCGCATCGCCGAGAAGCGCGTCTACCCCGCCATCGACATCAACCGTTCCGGCACGCGCCGCGAAGAACTGCTGATCGATCCGGACATGCTGCAGAAAATCTGGATTCTGCGCAAATTGCTGCATCCGATGGACGAGCTGACCGCGATGGAGTTCATGCTCGACAAGATGAAGAACACCAAGTCCAACGACGAGTTCTTCGCGACGATGAAGCGCGGCTGATACGCGCCTGCTCGTTCACCCAAAAAAGCGCGGCCTTGGTCGCGCTTTTTTCGGCCACCCCCTTCAAAGGGGTGAAAGACAATCGCGCGGATCGGCGTCGATGCCGCCACAGGCGAGGCTCTGCCGGCTCGCGCCGAACTCCGCGGGCTACACGCGCGTCAGCCGCACCGCGTCCGCGTCGCTCGTCGGCACTGCCCGCAGCCGCCTGAACCGCGCACGGTGCGCGGCTTGCTCCGGATCAGCAGGCAGTATTGCGCCTCAGCGCCAGCCTTGCGGCCGCTTCACGCGCTGCCAGCGCGCGAGCGCCTCGCGCGTGCGCTGGCGGCCGATCTCGATGACTTCGGCCGCGCGCTGGAATTCGTAGAACGCACAGACGTTGCGCGGAATCGAGATGACCAGGTCCGGCGGCTGCGCGGCGAGCTTGTAGCGCGTCAGCGTTTCCTGCACCACATCGAGCGAGCGCGCGAACAGGTCCAGCACGCCCGGTTCGCGCAGCACGACGCGCTTGGCCGCGCGCTTCTCGACGAAGCGGTCCCAGATTGCACCGATGCGGCCTGTGCCGACACGCTGTGCCTCATCGGGCTCGGGGACTTCCGGGCGCGTGATCGGCGTCTCGCGCTCGGCCACGCCTTCGGCCTCGGCATTGACGTCGACCGCAATGGTCGCATCGGTCAGGTCGCGCAAGGTCGGCGTGACCGGGACGGGATTGAGCAGGCCGCCATCGACGAGCCGACGGCCCTGGTAGCGGTGCGGACGGAAAACGGTAGGAATGGAAATCGAGGCACGGATCGCGTCGAACAGCGAGCCGCGCGAGAACCACACTTCGCGCTGCGCATCGATATCGACGGCGACTGCGGTATAGCTGATCGGCAGGTCTTCGATATTGGTTTCGCCGACCAGTTCGCGCAGCGCGCCGATCACGCGATGGCCCTTGATCAGGCCACCGCCGCGCCAGCTCCAGTCGACCAGGCGCAACACGTCGAAGGTCTTCAGGCCGCAGGCCCACTCGCGGTATTCGGTCAGCTTGCCGGCCGCATAGACGCCACCGACCAGCGCACCCATCGAGCTGCCCGCGACGGAACGGATCTCGTAACCCTGCGCGAGCAGTTCTTCTATGACGCCGACATGCGCGTAGCCGCGCGCACCGCCCGAGCCCAGCACCAGCGAAATGGCGCCGCGGCGCGGCGGCTCGGTGACGCCTGCAAGCAGATTCATGCGGACTCCGGAAGAAAACTAGCGGTCTGTAACGGATGAATCGGCAGAGGGATCTCGAAGGCAAAGTCGTACTGGACGCCGCTGCGCAGCGCTGCCAACAGGCCACGCTATCGGCCAAGTGAGCAGCAAGTACCGCGCGGCCAGACCGAGCGAGCTGCTATCGATTTGTGCTTTGCAGGCCACTATTGATAGGCGCCAATGGACAACTGCAGCAATATCTTCATTTCCTCGCGCAGGCTCAGCGGCGCGACCACCTCGGCATCCGGGCCGTACTTGAGCACGTCCATCAGCAATTCCTTGGAATTGCTATACGGCACCTTCAGCTCGTAGCGGCCGTCGCCGAGGAACTGGCCCTGCTGCTGCGAATGCCAGTGCTCGTCGGCAACCCAGCGTGCCGCGTGCGGCGAAAAGCGCAGCGTCGCCCAGGCCCTCGGCGCGCCGGAGAAGATGCCGTAGCTCGCGGCCAGGTGCTGGTTCAATTCGGCATCATCGCGGTCGATCGCCTCCGCATCCTGCATCTGCGGCGCGGCAATGCGGTCCACCGCAAAGCTGCGCAGGCCTTCGCGCTCGTGATCCCAGGCGTCGAGATACCAGTTGTCGCGGTAGTGGGCCAGGCGCTGCGGCGAGACCAGACGCTCGGTGGTCGAACCGGTCGAACGGGCCTTGTAGCGGAACTTGAGCTGGCGCCGCGCCATGACCGCACCGGCCACCACGCGGAAACTGATTTCATCGAGCTTGCGCATGCCGCTCGCGATCACGCGGATGCGCTCGATCGGCAGGCGCGCGCCGCTGCTGTGGTCCGACAGCAGGCTCTGCATACGCTTCTCGAACGGTGCAAGCGCGTCGGCAAGGATGCCCGGCCCGCTGCGCGCAACCACTTCATTCAGCGCGAGCAGCGCCGACAGTTCGTCGCTGGTCAGCCACAGCCCCGGCAGTTCGAAACGTTCGGCCTCGGCTTCGTCGTAGCGGAACGCGGCCTGTTCGCCCTCGCCGCTTTCGATGGGTGCGCCCAGCGCATCGCGCAGGAACGCGATGTCGCGGTAGAGCGTCGCGCGGGAACAGCCCAGTTCGTCCTTCAGGCGCTGCAGGCTGACGGGATAGCGCGACTTCTTCAGCAGCCGGTGCAGGCTCAAAATGCGTTCGTATCGGTCCATGGCCTTGATTGTGGCGGCTGGCCGGTTACCGGCGCTAGTCCACGGACGAACGACCCAGCCTGTCGCCGTCCCGCGTGGATTTCCGTATAGGATTTCAACTCTAACCGTTTGCTGTCTCAGTTCCGGAGAAGCCGATGTCCCTGTTCAAATCCCTGGCCGGCCTTGCGCTGCTCGTGCTGGCCGGCGGCGTCACCGCGGCGCCGCGCGACGAGCTGCATGCCGCGTTTACGCGGTTCCTCGCAGCAAAAAGCTTCCGCGCCACGGTGGCCGACGCGAACAAAGGCCAGCAGTTGTCCACGATGCAGTTCGTCGCGCCTGACCGCTATCACATCCAGAATGGCCAGGGTCAGATGGAGCAGATCCTGATCGGCGACGACGCCTACACTCTCATCGATGGCAAACGCGTCAAACTGCCGATGCCGATCAAGGTCGGTCGCATCGTCGGCCAGTACCGCAATCAGGCCGCGCTTGACGAACTCGCCCGCGACCTCGATGTGACCGCGCTCGGCGAGGATGTCGTCGACGGCGCGCCGGCGAAGGTCTACTCCTATACCCAGACCGAACCTGCGCGGGCCGACGTCAAGGTGTGGATCGGCATCGCCAGCGGCCTGCCCGTACAGCTCGAAACCGAAGGCCGCTTCATGGGCGTGAAATCGAAGACGCGGCTGCGCTACTACGACTATGACGACGCGTCGATCCGCGTTACCGCTCCCGAATAGCACCGCCGCAGCGACGCCGCTGGCACCTCGCCGACGCCGCAACCGGACACCGCTCGCGCCAACCGCAGAAGCGGCGCCGCAGGCCGCGGCACCGCCATCAACTCCGCTATGCTGCCGCGCATGCCTTCGCCCGCCATCCATCTCGGACTCGACGCCGTCATCTTCGCGGTGACGGCCGAGGCACCGCGCATCCTGACCGTGCGCGGCGCAAACGGCGACGACGCGTTGCCCTCCGGGCCGCTCGATCTCGAAGCGCACTCCACGCTCGAGCGCGGCGTCCGCGACTGGGTCGCCCAGCAGGCCGGCCTGGCCCTGGGCTACGTCGAGCAGCTCTATACCTTCGGCGACCGCTTCCGCGACCCGCGCGAACGCGCCGGCGGCGCGCGGGTGATCTCGATGACCTATCTGGCACTGGTGCGCGAGCAGACGTTACCCGCCAGCCTCGGTGCGCAGTGGCGCGACTGCTACGCCTACCTGCCCTGGGAAGACTGGCGCCGCGGCCGTCCCGATCTCATCGGACGCGAACTCGCCCCACGCCTGCACGCCTGGGCCGGCAGCGACACGCGCAAACATGAACGCGTCGACCTGACTTTCGGCCTGGACACCGCACCGTGGGACCCCGAACGCACACTCGAACGCTACGAACTTCTATGGGAGGCCGGCCTCGTCGCCGAAGCCAGCCGCGAGCGCGACGCGGCGGCACCCTCGGTGCCGTCCAGCGGCAGCGCGCTGGCACTCGACCATCGCCGCATCCTGGCCACGGCACTGGGCCGCGTGCGCGGCAAGCTCAAATACCGGCCCGTCGTATTCGAACTGCTGCCGCCAGAATTTACTTTATTGCAATTGCAACAAGTGGTAGAGGCGCTCAGCGGCAACCGCCTGCACAAGCAGAACTTCCGCCGGCTCGTCGAGAGCGCCGGTCTGGTCGAAGGCACCGGCCGACTGGCCACCGCCACCGGCGGCCGTCCGGCCGAACTGTTCCGCTTCCGTCGCGAAGTGTTCCGCGAGCGGCCCGATCCCGGCGTCTATTTTCCGGGCGCCTGGTGGAGTCGCTGAGCCGGCCCCGCACCTGGCGGCCAGCGGGAAGCCTTCGCACGCTCCCAGGCTGATCGCAGGCTCCGCAGGCGATCTCGGCCGTTCGTAGCGACGGCCGCGCTGCTGTTCTCAACGCATGGTCAGCAGATAGATCCCGATGTCTCCGGTGCTTTGCGTGACGTTGCCGAGATTGCAGACGCGCACCTGCACGGTATTGGCACTGACGACCCGCAGCGGCTGTATCAGCATGTTCGGCGGCAGCGCGACACTGGACTGCAGGTTGAACAGCAGCAGGTCATTGACCTCCGCGCCCGAGATCGAGAGGTTGTAGTCGTTGCAGTCGTTCGCACCGACCGTGACGGCGATGGCACCGTTGCTGTAGCCGCCGGCGATCTTGCCGCGGGTGATGCTGTCGTTGGCGATCGCCGCTGTACCGACCGCGCCATTGGCGATCTTATCCGCCGTGACCGCATCGGCCGCCAGCTCGCTGGTATCGACGGAACCCGCGAATATCTTGGAGGCTGTGACCGAGTCCGGGGCGAGCTTGGAATTGCTCACCGCACTGGTGGCGATGTTCGCGTTGCCGACGGCGCCGCTGGCCAAGGCCGGATTGGGATACGTGCCCGTGAGTACACCACCGGCCGGGCCGTTGATGCTGCCACTCAGGCTGAACTGCGCGACCGGCGCCGTAGCCACCGCCTGGCGCGGCAACAGCGGCGTGCCCTCCACGCTGACCTGCAGATACAACTGCGTGCCAGTGAACGCACCCGGGAAACTCAGCGATACGTTGAAGATGCCATCGACAACCGGGAAATCCGTCTCGGTGACCGTCGCCCCGACCTGATTGCCGCCGGCCAGCTGGTCATACAGCGCAAACGCCAGATCGAAACTGCCATTGGCCGGCGCCCCGCTCTGCTGCAACCGCCCCTGGTAGGTGAAATCCGGCAATTGCGGAGAAGTTTGCGCGAGCGCTGCATCGACACAGACCAGGCACAACAGCGCGGTGGCGACGCGACGCAACGCGGCGCGGACAGGGATAGCGGCTTTCATCAGTTGCACTCCTCGAAATCACCGGAAAAAACGCTGTCGCGACGCTGGCTGCCTGGACCGGCCCAATAGCCGGCCCTGAGTGTGAATCCGCCGCCATTGGCAATACCGACGGCAGGCTGGCCCAGGCTGCCCTCCAGTAGACGACAGCCGCCCGGCGAGCGGCTGGTGCCGCCACCGGCGGCGATGACATGGCTGCTGATCTGCTGGGCCAACGCCGGACCGGTAAGCACGACGGCGGCGAGCAGGACCAGCCGGAGCTGCCGTACGGATGCGCGCTGCGTTGCAGACAGCAGTTGGTAGGGCGATGCGGTGCGCATGGATCGAACCCCTGTATCGGTCGTCGTGTCATCTGGGCAAACGCCTGACCGCGACACGCCGAACAGCCAGGCTCGAGAAACGTGACCACGCGCACACAATCCGGCACCTGGGACAAAGAACGCAAGAAATGGCGACGCGAGGCCAGAGCGGCAGAACGCACAAAGCCGCGCGCCGATCACATACCGGACGCAACCATTGGGAAAGCGAGTGGAATGCAGCCCGCGCAAACGAAGCCGCCAGCATCCGAAGCCGTATGGGGCCCCGCCTTTTTCGCACACGTTCGTAGCGAGGCGGTCGAGATACCGTCCTGATGCGCGCCGCGGACTTCAATGACGGCGAAGGCCTAGACGACACGAGGGAGCAGCGCGCGTCAGGGCGCATCTGTCGGCGGTCGCAGCAAAAGGTGCGTGAGAAAGACGTGCGGGCAGCACGGCCGTCCGTTGAAGCACGTGGAAGCAGGGCAACTGCCTGACCGGACCTTCGGCGTAGTGGGTACACCAGCCCGTCGTTACCTCCCTCACCTGCGATACACACGGCAGCGGCATGAGTCACGACGACTGGCCTGACGAGCCTGTTCAGCCCAGGTCACGCCGCAACCAGAATGGATCTGGCCGATACCTCGCCGGCGCGGCATAGGTATCGCGCAGTCGCTGGCGATAGTGCGTGTGCACAGCGGCCATCTCTGCAAGAAACGCATCGCGTGCCGACGCGGGATCACCGTTTCCATCGCTGCGCCCGATTGCATTGGCAGCACTCTCCGCCGACGCGAGCGCATGAAAGATGCCTTGCGATGCAATCGGATCGAACGACAGTCCGGCGTCGCCGATCGCGAAGAATCCGGGCGCGGCGCGCGCGAGCGCTTCACGATCGAGCACGGCGCTGCCGGCCGGCCTCGCATGCACGGTTTCATCGGCAACCGCCGGCAGCACATCGGCGAGCACGGCATGGCGCCGCGCCTTGTCCAGCAGTGCGGGCAGTGCCTTCAACACACGCAACTCCGCATCGTCCGCATCGAGATGGAACGCGAGCACGCGCCGCCCCGACGGCACGCGCACGCTGTACCACCAGCCGTTGCTGTCCGCGCAGATGCGCGTGCAGTGGTCTTCGTCGTTGGCATCGGGCGACAGGTACGCGTACAGGCAGATCAGTTCGTCCTCGACGCGGCGTGCGATGCCAAGCTGGCGCGCGATGGCGGCATTGCGGCCCGTCGCGTCGACCAGCACGGGAGCACGATAGATATCGCCGGTGACTTCGCAGGCGACGTTCCAACGTCCGTCGTCGCGCGTGACACGCAGCGCGCCGCTGTCGTCGACGAGCTCGGCGCCGGTGTCCACGGCCGTGGCACGCAGATCGGCATCGAAGCGCGCGCGATCCAGGTGCCAGCCGGGACCGTTCGGGTCGCGCAGGTGATCGAACCAGACCGGCGTGTCGCGCTCCCATTGCGATACGGTCGCGCCGCGCTCGCTGTGACGGGCGGCGATGAAACGCTCGAATGCGCCGCAGCGCTGCAGCAGTATGCGAGCCGCGCCCGGCAGCGATTCGCCGATGCGCGGCCCTGCTGCATTGACCGATGATTCGCCGATGCCGGGCGTGCCGGCAGCCGGTTCATCGCGGCGAAACGCAACGGCATCTGGTCGCTGCGCAGGATCAAGAGGCGATGCCCGATCCCGCAGCGCCGCACGCTCGAGCAGCACCACCCGCCGCCCCGGCCGCAAGCGGCTCGCCAGCGCCGAGCCCGCAGGCCCGGCACCGACGATGATCGCGTCCCAGTCGGTGACGGGCACGTGGCGTCAGGCCGTGGTCGTGGGCGTCCCCAGCCGTGCGATCTGGCGCATGCGCGCGTCGGTCGCCGTACGTTCGGCTTCGCTCATGTCCTTGCCGCCGCGGTCTTCGACCTGCATCACCGGCGGGAAGTCGGGGTCGTCGGCGATGCCGGGACGCACCTCGACGATGCCCTGCCGGTCGAAGTGCTCGACCATGTTGACCAGTTGCTGCTGGTAGCCCACGCCCAGGGTGCGATCCCAGTCGGAGCGGGTGTTGAACGCGGCGAGGCGTTCGTCGCGCGGCAACGCGGCGTCCATGACTTTTCGGTAATTTTCCACATTCAGCACCTGATTCGGCA
>JAAFHE010000115.1 GCA_013298265.1 Lysobacterales bacterium
CGGTCGCCGCCAACGGAAACGTGCTCAACCGCCCCCGCCCTGCGCGGGGGTTTTTTTCGTGCCGTATTCGTCGTGATGCGCAGTCCCTCCGCAGTTCGTCGCCTGGACGAATCACCCGTTCACGCTGCGGAACGATACGAAGTACCGGGTCGGCGACATGCTCAGCTGGCGCTGCGCAGCGGTGCTGGCTGTAACGGCAGCAGCGCGGCGAATCGCTGGCGTATCGCGCGGCGGATGCCGTCAGTATCGATGCCGCTCTGGGCGAGCAGGTCCTCGCGGCTGGCGTGATCGAGGAAGGTATCCGGCAGCCCGAGGTGCAGCAGCGGCTTGACCAGTCCTTCGGCGGCGAAGAATTCCGCCACGGCGGAGCCGGCGCCGCCTTGAACGGCGTTGTCCTCGACGGTGATGAACGCGTCGTGGGTGCGTGCGAGCTGGCGCAGCAGTTCTTCATCGAGCGGTTTGACGAAACGCATGTTGACGACGGTGGCGTCGATCTCGCGCGCGACGGTTTCCGCCGCGGCGAGGGTGCTGCCGAACGCGAGCAATGCCAGGCCACGGCCTTCGCGGCGCAACTCGGCCTTGCCGATCGGGAGTGCGATGAGCTCGGTATCGAGTGCGCGGCCAGGACCGGTGCCGCGCGGATAGCGTACGGCGGCGGGACCGACATGACGGAAGCCGGTCGTCAGCATCTGCCGGCATTCGTTCTCGTCGGCCGGCGCCATCACGACCATGTTCGGAATGCAGCGCAGAAAGGACAGGTCGAAGCTGCCCGCATGCGTCGCGCCGTCGGGACCGACTACGCCGGCGCGGTCGATCGCGAAGGTCACGTCGAGATTCTGGATCGCGACATCGTGGATCAGCTGGTCGTACGCGCGCTGCAGGAAGGTCGAATAGATCGCAACCACGGGCTTGGCGCCTTCGCAGGCCATACCCGCGGCCAACGTGACCGCGTGCTGTTCCGCGATCGCGACGTCGAAATAGCGTTGCGGATATTCCTGCGAGAAACGCACGAGTCCCGAACCTTCGCGCATCGCCGGCGTGATGCCGTAGAGACGCTCGTCGGCGGCGGCCATGTCGCAGAGCCAGTCGCTGAAAACGTCGGTATAGGTCGGCTTGCCGGGGGCTTTCTTGACCAGTCCCTTGACCGGGTCGAACGGGCCTACGGCGTGGTATTCGATCTGCTCCGACTCGGCCGGCGCGTAGCCCTTGCCCTTGGTCGTTACGACGTGCAGCAGCTGCGGACCCTTGAGTTCCTTGACCGTGCGCAGCGCGTGCAGCAGAGCCGGCAGATCATGTCCGTCGATCGGTCCGGTGTAGTGGAAGCCCAGCTCCTCGAACAGTGTCGACGGCACGAACATTCCCTTGGCGTGCTCTTCCCAGCGGCGGAAGAAGCGCCAGATGAACGAGCCACGCGGCATTGCCGCCTTGGCCCGGTCGCGGAGCTGGTTCAGGCGCCGGCTCGACAGCAATCGGGCGAGCATCTTGCTCATCGCGCCGACGTTCTCGCTGATCGACATGCCATTGTCGTTGAGCACGACCAGCATGTCCGGCTCCACGTCGCCGCCGTGGTTCAGCGCCTCGAACGCCATGCCCGCGGTGGCCGCGCCGTCGCCGATCACCGCGACCACCTTGCGCGCCTCACCCTTGCGCTGCGCCGCAATGGCCATGCCCAGTGCGGCGGAGATCGAGGTGGAGGAATGGCCCACACCGAAGGTGTCGTACTCGCTTTCTTCACGGCGCGGAAACGGCGCGAGCCCGTCTTTCTTCTTGACTGTCGTGATCCGGTCACGCCGGCCGGTCAGGATCTTGTGGGGGTAGCACTGATGGCCGACGTCCCAGACCAGCCGGTCATGCGGCGTATCGAACAGATAGTGCAGCGCGACGGTGAGCTCGATGACGCCCAGGCCGGCACCGAAATGGCCACCCGAACTCGCCACGGATTCGACGAGATAGGCCCGCAGCTCCCGCGAAACGGCGGGTAGATCCGCATCGCCGAGCTGGCGCAATGCGGCGGGAGTGTCGAGCTTGGCGAGGAGCGGGTAGCGCTCAGAATCGATCATTTGCAGGCAAATCCGGACGGCAGGCCGCTATTTTCGGCGAGGGTTGTTGCCGGGGCAAGGAAACAAACTTGCAAAACACGGGCAAGCCCTGCGGCACGGTGCCGCAAGCGGCAGCCTTGATCGCGTATTTCACGCGGCTCATACGGCGCAGGCGGCGATAGACCCAGCACCTTGGCCGCAAAGGTTCATGGCGGTCGGCAGGCGTCGGACAACCCGATGCGCGCGAAAAATTCAGCCCGCGCGACGGTGCCTGGGCAGGTGGCCGACCAGGAATTGCATCTGGTCAGCGAGGATGTTGCGGTTGGACAGGATCAGGTGCTCTACCCAGCTCGGGCGGTACGGCACCGCCAGGAGCGGCATGCCTGCCTGCTGCGGCGTACGGCTGCCCTTGCGGACATTGCAATGCAGGCAGGCGCTGACCACGTTTTCCCACTCGTCCTGCCCGCGCTTGGACAGCGGCAGCACGTGGTCGCGGGTCAGTTGGGTCTTGTGGAAATGCTGGCCGCAATAGAGGCACAGATGCCGGTCGCGTGCGAACAGCGCGGTATTGGTCAGCGCGGGTGCCGGTTCGTAGCTGCCGGGCCGGGCATGGCCGCGGCTGGCGACGATCGGATGCAGGTCCAGCTGGCTTTGCAGGCCGGAATCGCGGTTCATGCCGCCATGGATCGTCAGGCAGGGATCGCCGAGGGTCCAGGCGACCGCGCCGCGCACATAGAGGCAAACGGCGTCCTGCCAGCTCATCCAGTCCAGGATGCGACCGGTCGAATCCAGCGACAGCACGCGCGTCGAATGGATGTCATTCCGTGTACGGATAGCCCCGAGCATTCAGTCCTCCGTTTGCGCCAACTGCGAAACGGGCGTTCCTGCCGCCGTAACTCCCTGATTGCGCGGGGGAGCATAACGGAATTCACGGAGGATGGGGCACCGCACGCGCAGGCGTGCGGTGCCCGGCACAAAAGCGGGGTTATTGCAGCGGAAGCGTCGGCGGCACGTTACCTGGAATGCCATTGCCGACGTTGCGGTTGTCGCCGAAGGACTGGATGACGCCGCTGATAAACGTCTGGAATCCAACCGCGTTATTGAACGTGGTCGAGCGCGACACCACGACTAGTGAACCGGCATTGACTGAGGCGAACCCCGCACCGCTGTTGTTGCTTGCATTGCAGTTGTCGGCTGTGAGCGAGGCGCCGCCGCCGCCGCTCGCGCTGAATCCGATGCCGGTATTGTCGGACGCCGTGGAGTTCCTGACGGTGGCCTTGGCGCGGGCGTTGACCTGGAGGCCGACCGAGTTGCCGTTGAGCTCCACGCTGTCGATGGTCGCGGTGACGGCGCCGGTCGCGCCCGGGGTCAGAACGATGCCACCGCCGGCAGCGGAGAACACCCGGGTTTCGTTGACGGCGAGCTTCAACGCCGTCGTCGCCGGCGACGCGTCGATGCCTTTCTGTGTGAAGCGGGCAATGTGGACGTTGTCGACCTTGACGTTGCCGGCCTGCAGTATGCGGATGCCGTTGAGGCCCGTGTTCACGCCGTCGATGCTGACGTTGCGGATGACGACGGTATCGGTGGCCGCAGCATTGATGATGATGCCGTTGGTGCCGGCGGCGAGGATTGAGGCGTTGGTGCCGGTGCCGTCGATGGTGATCGACTTGGTGATGGTCACGGCGCCGTAGCCGCCCGGATCAATCGCATTGATCACGCCCTGGGCTGCGGTCTTGGAGATCGCGCCGGCAAATGTCTTGCAGGGCGCGGTGCGGCTGCAGGGATTGGCATCGTCGCCGACGCCGGAGACCCAGGTACGCGTGGCCTGCGCGTGGGCGCTGGCCGCAAACAGCGTGTACAGCAGCACGACCGCGACGATATGGCGGATCAAAGTAATGGATTTCATGGAATTGCCCCCGTGGATTTGCGTAATGGCTACACCGCGACGCGCGCGGACCGTTCCTACGCGTAAAGCGCATAAAGGCGGCCGAAACTATTGCGGGCTGCCTATGGCGAGCGGACCGGGCGTCTCCCGTCCGGTTCCGGCGCCGATTGTATTCCTCGGCGTACGGTCCGGCGGGAGGAAATTGCGCCGGCAGGCGGTCTATTTGACCGGCTTGACCATGCGCAGGATTTCGACGCCGTAGCCCTTGCTCTCATAGAGAGAACGCGCGCGCGCATTGCCCTCGAACACAGCCAGGGTGACGTGGCGGCAATGGTGCTCGCGGGCGAAGCGTTCGCTATAGGCGAGCAGGGCGCTGCCGACACCTTTGCCTTCGTGCTTCGGCGCGGTGACCAGGTCGGAGATATGGCAGTTTTGCGCGCCGGTGAAGAAGTCGGTCATCAGCTGCAGGTGCAGGAAGCCGACCAGCGCACCCTCGTCGTCCTCGGCCACGAACAGGTGCGAACCGGCCGGCTGCTCGCGCAGGTGGCGCGCGATGTCGCGACGTATGCCCTCGGCCGTTTCGCCGCGGCGGCGCCAGCGCGGCAGCTCGAAATCCACGAAACGCTCGACCAGTCCCAGGATGAAGTCATCGTCGCCCGCGTCGGCCAGACGAATGTGGATGCCCGATTCTTGGTCCATGGTCGCGGTGTCGTAGTGAGTGAAGGGCCGGGTTGATGTCGCCGCGGCATGGCCGTGAGCGACGATGGCAAAGTAGCGGAACGCCGGGGCTCTGCGCCAGCCCCGGCCGTCAATGGCAAACTCGCGTCGGCGCGACTGGCCTCAGCCGAACAGCGCGTCCGGCATGGCCATCAGGCTTTCCGCACCGGCGCGGATCGCCGCGATATGGCCGCGCGTGCGCGGCAGCAGGCGTGAGTAGTAGAAGCGCGCGGTCAGACGTTTGGCCTGCTTGAAATCCGCGTTGTGGCTGCTCGAGGCATCCGCCGCGGCGACGCTGCGCGCCCAGAAATACGCGAGCGCGATATAGCCGGCATAGAACAGGTAATCGACCGCGGCCGAGCCCATCTCCTCCGCATCGCTCATGGCCTTCTTGCCGATTTCCTGGGTCAGCACTATCCACTCCTGGGTAAGCTCGGCCAGCGGCTTGATGAACTCGATCAGTTCCGCATTGGCCTGCTGCGCATGGCAGAAGTTACTGATTTCCTCGACGAAATGGCGCAAGCCGGCGCCTTGTAGCTGCATGATCTTGCGGCCGAGCAGGTCAAGTGCCTGGATCTGCGTCGTGCCTTCGTAGATCGTCGTGATGCGCGCGTCGCGCATGAACTGCTCCATGCCCCACTCGGCGATGTAGCCGTGGCCGCCGAAGATCTGCATGGCGCAATAAGTGGTTTCCTGCGCGGTTTCGGTCAGCAGTGCCTTGACGATCGGCGTGATGAAGCCGAGCAGTTCGTCGGCGCGCTGGCGCTCGGCCGCGTCTTCCGTGCGTTCGATGATGTCGACCTGCAGCGCCGCGTAGTAGCCGAGCACGCGGCCGCCTTCGGAAAACGCCTTCTGGGTCAGCAGCATGCGGCGGATGTCCGGGTGCACGATCAGCGGGTCGGCTGGCTTGTCCGGGCGTTTCGGCCCGCTCAGCGAGCGCATCTGCAGGCGGTCGCGCGCATAGGCCAGCGAGTTCTGGTAGGCCCGTTCGGTCAGGGCCAAGCCCTGGTAGCCGACCGCGATGCGCGCAGTGTTCATCATGGTGAACATCGCGTTCAGGCCCTTGTTGGCCTGGCCGATCAGATAACCCTCGGCGCCGTCGAAATTCATCACGCAGGTCGACGAGGCCTTGATGCCCATCTTGTGCTCGATCGACCCGCAGGCCAGCGCATTGCGCTCGCCGACCGTGCCGTCGCGCGCGACTTTGAACTTGGGGACGATGAACAGCGAGATGCCCTTGGTTCCCGGCGGCGCGTCCGGCAGGCGGGCCAGCACCAGATGCACGATGTTGTCGGTGAAGTCGTGTTCGCCGGCGGTGATGAAGATCTTCGTCCCGCTGATCCGGTAGGTGCCGTCGGCGGCGGGTTCCGCCTTGGTCTTGAGCAAGCCCAGATCGGTGCCGCAGTGCGGTTCGGTCAGGCACATGGTGCCGGTCCACTGGCCCGAGACGATGGGCTTGAGGAAGACCTCGCGCTGCCATTCCTCGCCATGATGCTTGAGCGCCTCGGAGGCGCCGTGCGACAGCAGCGGGTAGTTGCCCCAGGACAGGTTGGCCGAGTCGATCATTTCCTTCACGACGGCGCCTATTCCCTCGGGCATGTGCTGGCCGCCGTACTGTTCCGGCGCGTTCAGCGCGGCCCAGCCGCCGTCGCAGAACTGCGCATAGGCTTCCTTGAACCCCTTCGGCGTGGTCACGACGCCGCCGGCGAAATGGCAGCCTTCCTGGTCACCGCTCTGGTTCAGCGGCGCCAGCACCTGTTCGGTGAAGCGCGCCGCCTCGTCGAGCACGGCGTCGCAGACGTCCCGCGTGGCCGCCTCGCCGCCCGGCAGGCGGGCGAACAGGGCTTCGGCCCCGAGCACGTCGAACAGGGCAAAACGCATATCGGTCAGCGGGGCGGCGTACTTGCTCATGATTCTGCCTTTGCTATCAACGGTAGGTATTGGGCCGGCCCGGCACCGGCGACAGCCGGCTGGACTGACTCAGGGGGAATTTCTTCGAAGGCTCGCTGGTCTGGACGCCGCCGCGCAGCAGATAGCCGACGCTGCCGCTGCGGGCCGCTTCGGCCAGGCGGTCGGCCGCCTCGCGGCTAGGGGCGAGCGTCGCTTCGAACACGTCGGCCGATTCGCCCGGGATTTCCAGGTTCGGCCGCAGGAACAGTGCGCCGGCGTTGCTGCCCTCGATCTCCAGGCCTGCCTCGAAGGTGTCAAAGCGCATCGGCACGGTGCTGAAATTGTGGATGCGCAGCTCAAGCAGCCAGCGCCCGTCGGCCTGCACGGCCAGCTGCTGGATGCTGATTGTCGGCGGATTGATGCGCCGGACCGGCTTGCCGCCGCCACAGGCGGCGAGCAGGGAAAGGGCGGCGAGAACGAGCGCGATGCGGACCAGGAACGACGGCTTCATGGGTGGCCTCAAACGATTGTTTGAATGTTAGCGTGGGGTTGGTGGCTGGAGCAAAGGGTGGTGCCGCCAGGGGGCGTAGTCTGGCCGATCTCGCCAGGCGTTGGCGGGGTGGCGCTGGTCGAACCGTGCATCGGGGCCAGGGCAGGTGCACATGCTGAGGGCGCAGGAGAATCGCGACGGCATGCTTCGCCCTGCCCGCATGTGTTCGTTCCGGACTGTTCGCAACACGCCAGCGCAGCGTCGGGCACTCTCCGCGTTTCGCGCCGTTGGTCGCTGTCGAGGCCAAGTGCCATGCGAATTCCCCGCAGGCGCAGCCGCTGCAGATGTGCCTTCTGCAGCGCTCTACTTGCGCGACAGCCAGGCCATTGCGGCGGCCAGCGTCGGATCTGCTCCCCCCTCACCATCCACCGGCGTGGTTTCGTCCGGCTGCAATTGGTAGGGCATGACCTTGCCGTGCCGGTCCGCGATGCGGGTCGTGGTCAGCGCGATGCGGCTGCCGTCGGGCAGCAGGAACAGGCGGTTGGAAGACGTCCGGCCGGACGTGGCCTGGCCGAACGAACGCGTTTCGGCACGGCCGTGGAACGCTACGGCGACGATTTCGCCCGAGCTGCCGGTGCGCGCGCCAATCAGTACGGCAACGGGTGCCTGCCGCAGTTCTGGCGGGGTTGGCGGGGGGGACTTCGTGCCGTTCAGCTTCCAGGGAGCCACTCGTCCGCGCCTGTCCTGAAAACTGCCCAGTTCGCCCGACCCGAGCAGCGGCTCCAGTGCAGCGAGCATCGGCCACATGTTGCCGCCGCTGTTGTCGCGCAGATCAACGATCCAACCGTGCCTGACCGAACCGGAGATATTTCCCATGTCGGAGACGACCGTGGCAGAGAAGCGGCGTCCGGCGTCCGCGTCGAGATTGGCGAAGGCCGGTATCTGTACATAGCCAATGCCGTCCGGCAATGGCTTAACGACGGGAGCCGCGGCCGGCGTGTGTTGCGCTGGGCCTTGCGGTGCGTTGGCCGCAGGCATGAAGAAGCTGTGGTTGTCGCCGAGCAGGGCGAGCAATTCACGGATCGCCGCATGCGCCTTTGACCTGTCGTCGGTTCCGGATACCGACTCGCGCAGGCGTGCCGGCACCTGATCCCAGTCGATCGCGTCGGCCGTGAGTGCATGGGTCTGCACGATCGTGATTGCGGCGTCGAGCATCTCGCGCGCCGTGACTTGCCCGGCTCCACTCTGGCCAGTTTCGGAGCCTTCGGCGGCTGCGGGTGGTGCTGCACGAAGGTGAATCGCGCTTGCGCGCATCGCTCCGCTGCCCTTGAACGTCACGCCATAAACGATGCGCTGGGCCTGCGCGGGTACATCCATGCGCAACTCCCGCCGTGCCGGCGGTTGTCCGCCGACGATGGGGTCCGTGACTGAGGTCGCGAAGAACAGTCGTCCGGAAGCACCGTCCACGCGCAGCCAGATCGCGGCGTTGCGCGTACCCGTATCGGCCTCAATCTGGGCCGAGAGAAAGACGCGCCCGTTGCGGAATGCGGCCGCGTCGACGCCGCCGATCGCGCCGCCGGATTTCTCTCCCACGTCGCGCAGAGTCCGTACGCGGACATGCGCATCCTCGTCGGCCAGCGGATCGCCATCGCTCTCGATCGCGTAGTCGGTGTTGGCGTTGATTGGGCGCCAGACGACGGTGAGTGTCGGCGGTTGCGTTGCGGTGGCGCTGCTGCAGAGCAGGGCGCCGAAAATAACGGCTTTGAAGCGCATGTGTCAGTCCTTTGAAAATGGCAGGTGATACCGGTGCGTTGTAGCGGACCACGGCGCGGATGGTGGTCACGCTACGTGG
>JAAFHE010000116.1 GCA_013298265.1 Lysobacterales bacterium
TTGCGCGGAAGTTGCCGTCGAATACGACCGGAATGCCCAGTGTGCGCGCCGTGCGTGCGGCGGCGATCGCCGCGTCGGCGCAGGCGCGGCCCAGGGCCGGCGTCACGCCGGACAGGTGCAGCAGCGGCGCGCCGGCGAGCAGCGTCGGCCAGTCGTAGTCGCTGGCGGTGCAGCGTGCGAAGGCCGAATCAGCGCGGTCGTAGAGCACTTCGCTCGAACGTTGCAGCGCGCCGGTCTCGAGGAAGTACAGTCCCATTCGACCGCCGGCGTAGCGCAGGCGCGTGGTGTCGACGCCGTGGCGACGCAGTTCGCCGGCGGCGGCACGGCCCAGCGCATTGTCGGCGACGATGCCGATGCAGGCGGTGGCGTGGCCGAAGCCGGCAAGGGCTATCGCGACGTTCGCCTCGGCGCCGCCGACGTGCACCTGCAGGCAGGGCGATTGCAGCAGCAGCTCGTGGCCGGGGCTGGCAAGGCGCAACAGCAACTCACCAAAGCAAAGAACGGGTGCGGACATAGGGGATCCTCGGGATGAATCGGAAGTCTAGGCATGCCGGCGGAACAGTGCTGCCGGCGGGTGAGGGAGCGGCGTGCTGCAGTGCAGTGTCCACGCCGTGGCGCAGGACAACGCCTGCGGTGGTGTCGGGATTAGTCGCATAAACGGTTGAAAACGATAGATGTTGCATTCTGGTATGGCGAAAATAATCAGGGGAGATACGGAGCGTGAGGCGGCGTCGAAGTGCTGTTTTTGCTCGTCTTGTTGCTGCGCTGCGGTGTTTGCTAGGCTTCTTGTCCACCGGTGTCATGTGTAACAACTAGCCGAAATTGCTACCGGTGTCATCAGAATTTTCCGCGCTGCCGACGTGCGTGCGGACCTGCTATCTATCAGGAGGGAGTAGACGTGGGAACCCGCATCAGCCGTACCGGTCGTCCATTGCTGACCACGCTTTCGGGCGCGATCCTGATTTCCCTGTATGGGCTGCCGGCGCGGCTGTTCGCCGCCGAGCCGACCCAGCCGGACGCCGCGCCGTCCGCGGCGACGGAAGCCACCGTCGATACGACGGCCGACGCGGCCGCCACGACAGAGGCGCAGAGCGGCAGCGGCGGTGATGCCGACCGGCTCGACGAAATCGTCGTGACCTATCGGCAAAGCCTGGTCAAGGCGCTTGAAGCCAAACGCGAGTTCACGACCCAGACCGACGTGATCATGGCCGAGGACATCGGCAAGTTCCCGGATCTGAACCTGGCCGAGTCGTTGCAGCGCATACCGGGTATCTCGATCGCGCGCGATGCGGGCGAGGGGCGCCAGATCTCGGTGCGTGGCCTCGGTCCGGACTTTACCCGCGTGCGCATCAACGGCATGGAAGGCCTGTCCACCACGGGCGGCACCGATTCGTCCGGCGGCAACAACCGTGGCCGCGGCTTCGACTTCAACGTCTTCGCCTCGGAGCTGTTTAATCGTATTGAAGTACACAAAACTGCATCGGCCGAGGTGCAGGAAGGCTCGCTCGGCGCGACGGTCGACTTGCATACCCCGCGGCCGTTCGATTTCGACCGCTTCACCTTCGTCAGCTCGGCGCAGATGGGCTACAACGATCTGGCCGACGAGACCAATCCACGCGCCTCGGCGCTTATCGCCAACACCTTCTTCGACGGCCGCTTCGGCGCGCTGTTCTCGGTCGCCTACAGCGACCGCAGCCTGACCCAGGAAGGGGCGAGCACCGTGCGCTGGGACAACGGCACGAGCAGCGGCGGCTTCAACAGCGCCTCGCCCTACGCGCCGGCCAGACTGGCCACCACCTTCCATCCGCGCATCCCTCGCTACGGCGTGCTGGAACACGAACAGGAGCGCCTCGGTCTCACCGGCGCGCTGCAGTGGCAGGCTGCCGACAGCACCCTGGTTTCGCTCGACCTGCTGTATGCCGACTTCGACGCCAAGCGTACGGAGAATTTCCTCGAAGCGGTGTCGTTCAGCCGCGCGGGTGCGGCCGGCAAGCCGCAGACCATCGTGCGGGACGGCGCGGTCAGCAGCAACGGCAATCTCGTCTACGGCGTTTTCGACGACGTGGACGTGCGTTCCGAGTCGCGCTACGACGAACTGGCGACCACCTTCAAGCAGACCAACCTCAACATCGAGCACGAATTCAGCGACAGCTTCCGCATGGACGCGCTGATCGGCCATTCGCGCTCGGACTTCGACAATCCGATCCAGACCACGTTGACCCTGGACCGCGCCAATACCGACGGCTATTCCTGGGACTACCGCGGCAACGACCGCTTGCCGCTGATCAACTACGGCTTTGACGTACGCGACCCGAACAACTGGAGCTTCGCCAACGGCCTGTCGGAAATCCGCCTGCGTCCGAACGCGACGGCAAATCTGTTCACCAATCAACAAGTGAACTTTGAGTGGGATGCGGCGTCCGCGTTCCGCGTCAAGGGCGGCCTCGATTTCAAGGCCTACAAGTTCTCGACCTTCGAAGCGCGCCGCGCCTCGGAAGTCAGCGTGCCCAACCTGCCGGCCGGTACGTCGTTGTCGGACCTGACGCGCCTGCTCGTGTTCGGCAACGGCCTGGACCTGCCGCGCGGCGCGGATAGCTCGTTCCTGATTCCCGATATCGACGCGTTCGCGCGCCTGTTCGACATCTACGGCGGCCAGGGCACGTTCACGCTGTCGCCGTCGGCCTCCGGCGCCATCGGCAACAACCGCAGCGTCAAGGAGCGCGACCGCGGCGGCTGGCTGCAGGGCGATTTCGAGACATCGACCTTCGGCATCCCGCTGCGCGGCAATTTCGGCGTGCGCTACGTGCGCACGGAACAGGAATCGACCGGCTTTGCGATCATCAACAGCCGACCGACCCAGACCACGGTCGAGCGCCAATACTCCGACACGCTGCCCTCGCTGAATCTGGCCTGGGATCTGACCGACGATCTGCTGTTCCGCTTCGGCGCGGCGAAAGTCATGTCGCGTCCGGGCCTGGGCAACCTCACGCCGGGCGTCAGCGTCAGCGTCAGCGGCGGCAACCGCGTCGTGACCGGCGGCGACCCGTTCCTTGATCCGTTCCGTGCCAAGACCTTCGACCTGGGCCTGGAATGGTATTTCGCACCCGAGTCGGTGCTCGGTGCGGCGATCTTCTACAAGGACATCGAGTCCTTCGTGCAGACCTCCCGCGAGACGCGGCCGTTCAACACCTCGGGCCTGCCCACGAGCCTGCTCGAAGGTACCGGCGCGCTGCCGACCGACGACTTCCAGTTCAACATCCCGACCAATACGCCCGGCGGCAAGCTGCGCGGCGTCGAACTGTCCTACCAGCAGCCGTTCACCTTTCTGCCTGGGTTCTGGAGCCATTTCGGCGCGATCCTCAATTACACCTACGTCGACTCGAAGATCCAGTACGTGACCTCGACCGGCGCGAACTCGCTGAAGACCGACCTGACCGGCCTGTCGAAGAATGCCTACAACGCGACGCTCTACTTCGAGAAGGACCAGTTCAGCGCACGCGTGTCGACGGCGTATCGCAACGGCTATCTGACCACGGTGCCGGGCCGCAACAACAACGACATGGAAGGCACCAAGGGAACCACCAATGTCGATTTCATCGCAACGTGGAAGATGAATGAGCATGTCGAGTTCACGGTCGAGGCGGTCAATCTCACGGACGAATACAACGACCAGTGGGTCGATTCCGTCGGCGATCGCAGCTCGGTCTACGACCACACCGGCCGCGAGTTCTTCGTCGGTGTGCGCTTCCGTAACTGAAGCAGCGGTTCCGACCGTGGGACGTCCGCGAACAGCGCGACGTCCCGTGTCGACAGCGAGGGGCCGCATGACAGCGGCCTTTTCGCATCGCCTGCACGCGGCGCCGTTCGCATGAACCGCCGCGTCCTGCCACGGCGGCGATTCCTGCTGCAGGCCTCCTCGCTGGCCTCGCTGTCGTTGCCGGGCTGTCTTGTGCGGGTGCCGGCGGATCACTTCGATGCGGTGGTCGCGCACGGCGAGGCCGCACTGCAGGGGCTCCGCTACGACAGTCTCTCCGCGGCGATCGCGGCGGCGCCGACGGCGGGAACGCGCCCGTTCCGTATCGCAGTCGGTGCGGGCGTCTGGAATGAAAAGCTCGTCGTCGACAAGCCGAACGTGCATCTGATCGGCGCGCAGCGTGAGCGCTGCCGCATCGGCTCGGATCGCGCTGCCGGTCATCGCCGCGAAGACGGCGAACCCTGGGGCACCTTCGGTTGCGCCAGCGTGATCGTGCGGGCCAGCGGTTTCCGCGCACGCTCGCTGACGTTCGAGAACCGTTTCGACTACCGCGCGCACCTGGAAAAGCCGGTACTCGAAACCGTCGGCGCCAACGGCGCCCAGGCCGTGGCGCTGATGCTGGACGCCGGCTCGGACCGGGCCGTGCTCGAGGACTGCGACATCGACGGACACCAGGACACCTTGTTCGCGCAGGCCGGCCGCACCTGGTTGCGCCGCTGCCGCGTGCGCGGCAGCGTGGACTTCATCTTCGGTGCGGGCGAGTGCGTGCTCGACGACTGCGAGATCGTCTCGCGCTTCCGGCCCGGCAAGGAGCGTCAGGGATACCTGACCGCGCCCTCGACGCCGGCGACGCAGTCCGTCGGCCTGCTGCTGCGCCGCTGCAACCTCTCGCGCGAGGCAGAAGTGCCTGCGGCCAGCGTGGCATTGGGCCGGCCCTGGCGCCCGACCCGCACCTTCGCCGACGGCCGCTACGGCGATCCCGCCGTACGCGGCAGCGCTGCGTTCATCGACTGCTGGATGGACGCGCATATCGACGCGCAGGGCTGGGATCCGATGAACTACACCGCGCGCGACGGCAGCCGCGTTGTGTTCGATCCTGCCCAAGCGCGCTTCGGCGAAGCCGGCAGCCGAGGCCCCGGCGCGCTGCGCGGCGAACGGCGGCCACTGCTCGATGCGCCGACGGTGCAGCGCTTGCGGCGGTATCGGCCGTTTCGCTGAGGCGGCGACGGCCGTTCGGCGCAAAGGGGTTTTCTGTCAAATAACGCGCAGGGCTTGCTCGATCTATGCGTGCACGCGGTGCTTCGCATACCCATTTGCCGTGTCAAATCGGCGCTGCGCAGGTCCGGCGAAACGCGCACGCTGCGTAGTGCTGATGTTTCTCCCTCACTCAGCTTCTCGCCCCAAGCGCTGCGCGTTTGGGGCGAGAAGCATGAAGTATGCGCGGCGCCAACCCGCGCGTACTCGCCTGGCAAACTTCGGCGAGTGCCATGAACGCGAACGCGCCGGCGATCAGCTCCCTGTCCCCCAAGCGCGCAGCGCTTGGGGGACAGGGTTGGGACGAGGGGGAGAAGCATCCATCAGCGTCGCTGATACGCGTTTCGCCGGCGATCTTCCCAGCGAAGCCGATCGTGCGCGAAACCTCACTTCGGCCTGCGTTTTGCCGGAAACCCGGCCTTCGGCCACAGCGTATCCATATCCCATTCGCTCTCATCGAATACGCGATAGGTCGCGCCATCGGTGGGATAGCCGCCGACCTCGTCCTCGCTGTCGATGATCTTGCCGCGGCCTTCGACCGTGTCGGCGACGATGCGCGCGTCGATGCCGTCGCGGTCCCAGGGGCGTGCGCCGGCGTCTTCGAGCACGGCGTCCTGCACGGCGCTGGCGGGCAGTGGCGTCACGCCGTGGGGCAGGGCGGGCGCGTTCTTGCGCAGCGTCCATTTCGCCGGTGTCGTCGTATAGCGGCCGAGTTCGGGCAGTGGCCGGCCGAGGCGATCGACTGCGATGTTGTCGTGCAGGTACAGGTCCACGTCGCCGGAGCCGCCGAGCATGAACAGCGCAACGTCCGCCGGTGTGGACGGCCCGGCGCGCAGCACGTTGCCGATCAGGCCGAGGGCGCCGGTCTGGCGTGCGTGGTCGCCCCATTCTTCCTGGATCAGGTTGTAGTGCACGGCACGCGGGCCCGGGTCGTAGATCAGGTTGTTGACCATCAGGCCGCGCGCGCCGCCCTTGAACAGCGCGCTGCGCTCGTGGTTGTGCGCGTAGAGATTGCCGACGATGAGGATGTCGCTGACGTTGTCGTGGATCAGCGAGCCCTTGGAATGCTCGCCCTTGGCATGGGTGGAATGGGCCAGGCCCTCGGCGATGATGTTGTGGCTGAAGGTGATGCGGTGCGACACCGCCTCGCGCCACGCGTCGGGCGTGTCGCCGACGAAGCGCGCGCCCGACGCGGACAGGTTTTCGTCGGTCGCCCAGGTCAGGCTGCAATGGTCGACGATGACGTCGCGCGCGCCGGTCAGCGTCGACAGCGCATCAACGTCCCAGCGGCCGCCCTTGTGCACCCCGGCCTCGCCGGGACGGATCCGGATATGGCGCACCACCACGTCGTGGGTCGCGATGTCGATGCCGCCGCGGATCAGCGTGATGCCCGGCGACGGGGCGGTCTGGCCGGCCACGGTCAGGAACGGTTCGCGGATGACGATTTCGCTGCGATTGAGGTCGATCACGCCGCCGACTTCGAACACGACGATGCGAGGTCCCGGCGTGTTGAGTGCTTCGCCGATCGAGCCGGGTCCGCTGGCTTTGAGCGTGGTCACTCGCAGGATCTTGCCGCCGCGACCGCCGGGCGTCTGCGCGGCCCAGCCCTGGGCACCGGGAAAGGCGGTCGCGGCGACCGCGGACCCGAGCATCGGCACACACAGCAGCGCGAAGAGAACGACGCAGCGAAGCAAGGCCGATCGGCCAAGGGCAACAGCGGGGCGGGGCGCCTGCATCACGGTCTGGTCTCCTGGAGGACATTGCGGATTGAACCCGAAACTCAGGCCTCGGGCACGGCTGCATTGTAAATGACACCGGTTTCCTTTATACAAGCCCCACGCTGCCACCGGCCCGGTCGGCAGGTTCCGGCCGCGTTGCCGGATCGCTCTCATACGAGGTCTGGCATGAGCAAAGCGCTGCCCGTCAGCGACAATCCCGCGGAAGCCATCGCCGGCGAGCTGGTCGCCGCGCGTCTCGCGGCGCAATCGCTGGCGCGTTTTCCCGGCAGGCTGCCGGTGGATCTGGCCGAGGCCTACCGGTGTCAGGACGCTGCCATCGCACGCTGGCCCGCTCCCGTCGCCGGCTGGAAGGTCGGCTACATCGCGCCGGAGCGGCGCGAGCCGCAGGGCGATCCACGCCTGGTCGGTCCGGTCTTCGCCGGCAACATCCGTCCGCTCGACGGCGCCGAAGGCGAGCTCGCCGTGATAGCCGGCGGTTTCGCCGCGGTCGAGGCGGAGTTCATGTTCCGGCTGGCACGCGACATCCCGGCTCAGGTGCATGACTGGACTGCCGAGGAAGCGGCGCAAGAAGTCGCGGCGCTGCACGTCGGCATCGAACTCGCTGGCAGCCCCTTGGCCGACATCAATGTGCTCGGTCCCTGCGCGGTCGTCGCCGACTGCGGCAACAACGCCGGCTTGCTGCTGGGGCCGGCGATTGCGAACTGGCAGGATGTCGCGATGGAAGACTTGCTGTGCAGTACCTGGATCGACGGTCAGCTGGTCGGCCGCGGCGGTGCGGCGACCCTGGCCGGCGGACCGCTGGCCGCACTCGCCTTCGCGCTGTCACGCAATGCGCGCTGCGGCCGCACGATGCGCGCCGGCGAGTGGATCACGACCGGTGCCGCGACCGGCATCCACGACATCGTCGCCGGCCAGCACGCGGTCATCGATTTCGGTGCCTACGGCCGCCTGCGCTGCCGCGCCGTGCCAGCGCGCGCCCACGGGAGCGGTGCATGAAGACACGACGTCAGTTCCTCGGCGCGGCCGCCGCAGTCCTCGGTGCGGCGGCGACCGGCCTGCGCGCCGCGCCGGTGTCACGCATCGAACTCGCCGCGACCGACGTGCACGTACGCGGCTATCCCACGGTGGAAGCGCTGCGCTGGATCGGCGAGACGCTGGAGCGCGAGACGGAAGGCCGCGTCGGCCTGCGTCTGTATCATTCCGGCCAGCTCGGCCGCGAGTCCGACCTGATCGACCTGGCCCGCTTCGGCGCGATCGACATCGCGCGCGTCAACATGGCGGCGCTGAACAACCCGTTCCCGGCCACGCGCATCCTGTGCCTGCCATATGTGTTCGACGATACCGCGCACATGCGCCGCTCGCTCGACGGCGCGGTCGGCAAGGAAATTCTTTCCAAATTTGCACAACGCGATCTCGTCGGCCTCGCGTTCTACGATTCCGGCGCGCGCTGCATTTACAACAACAAGCGGCCCATCGTTGCGCCGCAGGACCTGCGCGGCCTCAAGATCCGCGTGCCGCCGTCGGACATTTTCATGCACCTGATCCGCGCGCTCGGCGCGAACCCGACGCCGCTGCCCTACGGCGAAGTCTATTCGGCGCTGCAGACCCACCTGATCGACGGTGCCGAGAACAACTGGCAGAGCTTCCACACCACGCGCCAGTTCGAGGCAGCGCAATACTGGTGCTACAGCGGCCATTCGTATTCGCCGGAAGCGCTGCTGATGTCGCGCCGGCGCTTGGATCTGCTGCGGCCGGACGATCGCGAGCGGCTGCTCGACATCGCGCAGCGCTCGGTCGGCTACATGCGCTCGCTGTGGGACGAATCCGAGAAGGCGTCGCGTGACTACGTGCTCGCGCGCGGGGTGCAGGCGAACGAGGTCGATCGCGCCGCGTTCGAGCGCGCCGCGGCTCCGGTCGTCGCGCGCTATCGCGAGGACGCGGCCGTGGACACGTATTACCGCGCCATACGCGAGCTTTCGGGCAAGGCCTGAGCCACGACGGCGTACCTACGACAAAACAAGCGGTGGCCGCGCTGCAAGCGCTACCGAT
>JAAFHE010000117.1 GCA_013298265.1 Lysobacterales bacterium
TATACCCAGATCGGCCTGGTCACGCTGGTCGGCCTGATCGCCAAGCACGGCATCATGATCGTGGAATTCGCCAACCAGCTACAGGAGCGCGGCGCGGAGAAGAGCCAGGCCGCGTTCGAAGCCGCACGCATGCGCCTGCGCCCTATCCTCATGACGACCGGCGCGATGGTGCTCGGCGCACTGCCGCTCGCGATCGCCTCCGGCGCCGGCGCCGAGGCGCGGCACCAGATCGGCTGGGTCATCGTCGGCGGCATGAGCTTCGGCACGCTGCTGACCCTGTTCGTCGTGCCCGTGGTCTACGTGCTGCTGGCGCGCAAGCATGTGCCGCAGGAGGACTTCGAGGGCGAGGCCGCAGCGGCGCATTGAGGGAACCGGCCGAGCCGGGCGCCGCGTTCGGCGAACCACGCGACCGCGGGCGCAGCATCGCCCGCGGGCGCCGCATCACAGATGTGCGAAGAACTCCGGCCTGTTCTGCCAGGCGTCTTGCATGCCGTCGACATAGGTGATCGGCGCTTTTGACAGTTCCTCCTCGGACACGCCGGTCAGGCAGCCGAGGTTGACGCCAAACATCTTGCCGATCGGCGTTTCTGTGCCGATGCCGAACGCGCGGACGCCGCAGTGACGGCAGAAGTAATGCCGGTTCTTGCGGCTGTTGAACAGGTACTGGGTCAGCTCGCCTTCGCCGCTCAGCAGCCGAAAGCCGTCCTCGCGCGCGACCGCCGGCCAGAAGCGCGTACGGCGGCATATGCTGCAATTGCAGCGATAGGTACTTTGCGTCAGATCGAGATCGGCCTCGAACGTGACCGTGCCGCAATGGCAACTGCCGTGGTAGGTCTTGAGCATGGGTCGCACCTGGGCGTAGTCAGGGAGTCGGCAACGGGGAACCGGAAACCATCGCGCGACACAGGGTTGCGCGAGGACGCGCGTCGCCAAGAATGCCGCATCGTCCGTGATCGCGTCCACGCCGGGCGCACGGTGCAGAGCGCACGCTTCGAGGTCCTGGCGACGCGGGCCGATCAACGACGAAACAGCGTCCCCACGCACGCGATCCGGGCGAGAACGAACCGCGCCGCGGCTTGCCTCGACGTTCGTCACATTGCGCGGTCCGCGCCCGGCGCGCACCCTTGCGACCTCGCCGCCTCGCCCCGGTGGGCGACCCGCCCCTTCACGCACCGGTGATTTGCAAATATCCATGTCAACTTTGTTCAGTCCAGTGACCGTCGGCTCGCTCAGGCTCGCCAACCGCATCGTCATCGCGCCGATGTGCCAGTACTCCGCCGAGAACGGCTGCATGACCGACTGGCACACCATCCACCTGGGACAGCTCGCGCTGTCCGGCGCCGCGCTGCTCACGATCGAGGCCACGGCCGTGCGGCCGGAAGGCCGCATCAGCTATGCGGACGTCGGCCTCTGGGACGACACGACCGAGGCCGCGATGGCAACGACGTTGGCGCGCGTGCGCCGCTATTCGGACATGCCGGTCGCGATCCAGCTTGCGCATGCGGGCCGCAAGGCCTCGACCGACCTGCCCTGGCACGGCGGAAAGCCGATCGCGCCGGACCAGGCCAACGGCTGGCAGACCGTCGCACCGTCGGCGCTGCCATTCGCGCCGCACTACCCTGCGCCGCTCGTGCTGGACCGGGACGCGATGGGCTCCGTGCGCGATGCTTTCGCCGCCGCTGCGCGGCGTGCGGCGCGCCTGGGTCTCGACGCCGTGCAGGTCCACGCCGCGCACGGCTATCTGCTGCATCAGTTCCTTTCGCCGCTCGCCAATCGTCGTGAAGACGCCTACGGCGGCAGCCTCGAGAACCGGCTGCGCTTCCCGCTCGAAGTCTTCGATGCGGTACGCGACGCGTTTCCGCCCGAACGCCCGGTCAGCGTGCGCGTCTCCGGCAGCGACTGGATCGACGGCGGCTGGAGCGTCGAGGACACGATCGTGTTCGCGCAGGCACTGGAGCGGCGCGGCTGCAGCGTGATCCACGTCTCCAGCGGTGGTGTCGATCCGGCGCAGAAGATTCCGGTCGCACCCGGCTACCAGGTGCCGATGGCGCGCGCCGTCAAGGCCAGTGTCGGCATTCCCGTCGTCGCCGTCGGCCTGATCACCGAGTACGACCACGCCGAAGCCATCGTCGCCAACGGCGATGCCGATCTCGTCGCGCTCGCCCGCGCCATGCTCTACGACCCGCGCTGGCCGTGGCACGCGGCCGCACACCTGGGTGCGTCGGTAAAGGCACCCGCGCAGTACCTGCGCTCGCAGCCGCGGCGCTTTCCGAAGCTGTTCGACACTCCTTGAACGCCCGGCGCAAGGGATGCGGACGCGCCAGCGTTCAACGCTTCCTGACACTCAGGAACGCCACGGCATCGAGCCGTCCGAAATAGTGCGCTTCCTCCAACGGCGTCGTATCACCGTCGATCACAGTGCGCAGATCGAAATCGGCGCCGTGCCGTATCAGTAGCTGCGACGTCGGCACGTCGTTGCGAACCGCGGCCAGATGCGCCGCGGTACAACCGTTGATGCCGCGCAGGTCCGGATCAGCGCCGCTCTGCAGCAGCAGCTCAATTGCCACGAGCCGGTCATCCCGAGCGCCATCTATCGCCGAGTGCAGCGGCGTATAGCCTTCGTCGTCGCGGAACCGCAGCGTCACGCCGCGCCTGATCATCCAGTTGAGGGCGAGCAGCGAACCGCAGTCGATCGCATTGGTGATCCAGTGGCGTCCGGTGAAGCCATCGACCCCGTCGGGAAACCCGTCGACGAGTTCGGCCAGCTCATCGAGATCCGCGACGCTGCCCGAAGCCAGCAAGCGCATGATCTCGTCATAGTCGCGATCAGCGGTGTACCGCGGCGTTGCGCGCTTGTTCATCGTCCCGTTCCCGCTGACCGTTGACGCGAGTCTGCCATCGCACGAACGACCATACATCCGCACCGACGGCACGCACGGACTTCGCTGGCGCCGTGCCGAGCCGCGCCCGTATCACGACCTTGTTAGCATCGCGCGGCTTACCACCAACCCAGGTCACCTCCAATGCCCACCGACGTACTCGTGCGCCCCTACCGCGATACCGACTGGGAGCGGCTCTGCATCATCCACGATGCCGCGCGGCTGGATGAGTTGCGCCAGAGCGCTGGCGTCGCCGCGTTCCTGCCGCTGACACAGGCCGCCGGCAACGAAGGGCTGTTCGACTACACGGTATGCGTCGCCGAGGCCGACGGCCGCGTGGACGGTTTCGTCGCCTTTAACGACGACGAACTCGCCTGGCTCTACGTCGATCCCACCGGCTATCGACGCGGCATCGGCCGCGCGCTCGTGCGGCATGCGGTCAGCAGCGCGCCGGGGCCATTGACGGTCGAAGTGCTCGAAGGCAACGAGGCCGCGCTGCGGCTGTATCTCGACGAAGGCTTCCGCCAACTGCGCCGTGTCGAGGGGCGGATGGCTGGTAACGATGCGTTTCCGGCGGTTGCGCTGGTGCTGCGGCATCTGCCGTCCGTGTCGCGCGCATGAATGGCCCTGTGCCGCAGCAGCCGGAGCAGCGCGCGTCAGAGCGTGCGTCTTGGCGACCTCAGTAGAAGGGGCGTGAGAAGGTCATTCACCTACTCAGAGCTGACGGAATCGGCTTGAACGAACTGTTGGGCAACACCGGCGCGTCCTCTTGAATGCACGGCTTCTTTAGAGGTCGACTTCAAGTGCCTAGCGCGTCGGCGTGGGTGCCTGCGATGGCACGGCGCGATGGTCCAGGCTCAGCACACGTGCAAGCCGCCAACGCCCATCCTGGAGACGCCACACATTGACGAACTCCGCTAACGTACTGGTGGCCGCGCCGCGCTCGTCGAACCGATGGAGCCCCATCTGCACGGCTCCATACCCCTCGATCGGGTACACCCGCAAACTGCCGGGAACGATGGTCCGTTTGATGCCGCGGTCGTGCGGGCACGACGCGGTGAGGCGGCGCGTGTTCTCGCGCACCTGCTCGCCCACGGCAAGGCCAGTTTGGTCGTGGTAGAACTCGACGTCGTCGGTAAAAATGGCGTTGGCTTTGGCGGCATCGCACGATACGAACGATGCGTCAAACAGGATGCTGTCCATTTGCGCCAGCGCATCGAACAGAGCATCCGGACGCAAGCGGCCGGTGCTGTCCGTGGAGGGTGGTGAAATCATCAACTCCTGGGTTTGTGGCGACGTGACCTTGTCAGGCCGATCCGGTTGTAGGGAGCAGCCCATTGACGCGAGCGCCGTGACCACTGCCAGAACGAAAATTCTCACCATTGCCTCCCTTGTAACGCCTGACGCCTGAGTTGAACCGCCCCGCGGCGGGCAGCGGATTTCCGCCTCGCCGACTGCCGCGCGAGTCGACAGATCAGCCAGCCGCAACCGCCTTGCGCGGCGCCAGCTCAGCCTTCTCCTTTTCCGTCAACGCCCGGTGCCCGTAGCTCACAATGCGCGTGAGCTGCCAGCGTTCGCCGTCGCGTTTCCAGATCATGAGGAAGCGGGCGCTGCCTTCGCACTGACCCGTGGCGACCTGGCAGAAGATGTGTTCGCCTTCCTCGATCGCACCGTAATCGTGGATCGGGTAGATCTTCAGCGTCGCCGGCAGCAGCTCGCGGCGGACCTTGTGGCAGATGTTCTCGCGCGTAGCCTTGATGACGCTGTCGCGGTCGAAGGTGGCGCCGCCTTTGTCGTGGAAGAACTCAACGGTGGGCGAGAACAGCGGCGTAAAGGTATCGAGATCGCAGGCGTTGTAGGCGTCGAAGAGCTGCTTGTCGAGCGCGGTGATGGTGCGGGTCAATGCAGCGTCGGCGGTGCCGTCGTCCACGGCGGGTGCGGGCGCCGTGCTCGCAGGATCGGCGGCGGGCGATGCGGCTGACGCACAGGCGAGGGCGACGGCGAGGGAGATGCGGAGGGGAAAGCGGAAGCGGGCCATATGGCAGGTCCTTGGTGAGTGTTGCTGTGAATTGGTCGGTTCGACGTGTGACCACGGAAACGAACCGATGCGCAAGGGATACGCTGATCGCGGCATCGGTTGCAGCGTCCGGTGCGGCGATGGTGGCGGTGGGGCAGCCACGGCACGCCGCACGACCAACGCCGGGCGCCGCCGTCGGAAGCGGGCTTTGGGCTATGCGCCTACGTCGCCGATGCCACCACGCTGGGAGTGCGGCGGCATTGAGGACGATCCTGCCCGGCGGGCGAGGCCCGCAGCGTCCGGGCGCACCACAAACAAACGCCGCCGGACTGCGGCGTCAGGGTTCGCCCGGCCTGTACTCAGCGGCGAAGCCTGCCCTGCTCATTTCGCGATGCAGACGAATTTGTCCGTGTCCCACTCGACGCTGGCCCCGCCCTCCTGCTCCCAGAACTCAACGCCCTTGGCGACGTAGCGGGTGCCGTCGGCGCTGGGCGTGGCCAGCGCGATGACCTGGCGGTCGCCGCGCGTCAACACCGCGGCAGGCGGGTCGGTGATATAGAACGCGGCGGTGAAGGGTTCGCCTTCAATCCCCTTGCACAGGTAGCTCTTCATCCTTGCTGCCTCCAGCGCGCCGGACTGGATCTGCAGTTCGATCTGGCGGCGCCGGTACGCGTCGCGCAGGCACAACGGCGCATCGTCGGCCTTGCTGCAGGCGTTGCGCTGCGCCAGCCATTGCTTCTGCGCGGCACGCTGGCGGGTCTGCTCGTCGGCGGGCCAGGTCCGCATGGCGTCGCCGTAGGTGTCGTTCAATTTCCGATCCATCGCGGCGAGTTCGCTGCTTGCGCAGACAGTTTTCTCCGCCGGCAGCTTGGCTTCGGCGCAGGCAAAGGACGGACCATCGCCGCTGCGCTTGGACGGCGCAGCCACGGTTTCCTTCGGTAGCGCGGTCGCCGCATCGAACGACGCCAGCGCCGCGATCACGATGTCACCGCCGCCGCTGCTCGCGGTCACGTACTTGCCACGCACGGTGGGATTCCTGGGATAGCCGCGACCGTCGAACGCCAGTTCGACATCGCCGGCTTCGGCACCGCCGCCACCGACATTGACGATGAGATTGCGCCAGCCCCGGGTGCGCGTAGCGGACACGCGGACCGGCAGGTTGGTCAGCCCGATAGTCCCCATGCGCCAGTAGCCGCTGCCCAGCAAGGTATACACCAGGGTGGGACAGCCACCGCTGCCGCAGGCTACCGGGCCGACGACGTGGACCAGCAGCTCATTCTTGCCGTCGTCGTTGAGATCCGCGGACGCCTCGACGTAGCGTGTCGGCATGGCCTCGTCGCCGGCGTAATCCTTGCGGAGATCACGGAGCACATCAGCCGGCAGCTCGGCGTGTACCGCCACGGAGGCGAGCAACAGCGTTACGGCAATGGCGCACTTCGACTTCATGGTCATGACCCGTCTCCCGATACGCCGCACACGCCGACGATGGACAGCAATTGCACAGGCTCGGCAGCTTAGCGCAGGCGGCGTGCAAAGGATGCGATCAGCCAATGGCCCCCGGGGCGCATGCTGACTGCAGCATGATAGGTGTCGGACGAACTTGGCGCTTGTGCGCTTTATGTACATGCGTACATGGCCGAGAGTGCTCGGCGAATCCCAGGGAGATTCCGTTCATGCCACCGAAATCACTGCAAGCCCGCGTTGCGGCCCCGCTGTTCGCGACCTGTCTAGCGCTGTCAGCCCTCACGGCGTCCGCCGCCCTGCCCTTGCGTGCCACGCCGCCCGCGTCCACCGACCGCTTCGACCAGATCTACTACGCGCAGCCGCACAACACCTACCTGCACAGCGACAAGCTGACCAACTGGCTCGACGCGGGCTATCGCACGGTGGAGATCGACGTCATCGACAACGGCGACTGGGAACTCAACGCGAAAGGCCCGTACGTCGCGCATAGCTGGAACCCCGGCAACAGCAACTGCAGCGCGGCGACCGACGATCGCCTCGGCGACTGCCTCGACGACCTGACCGGCTGGCTCGACAGCAATCCCATCGACGTGCCGCTGCTCGTATTCATCGACATGAAAGCGAACTCGAATCCTGCCGCGGCATGGAATCCCGACGAGATCGCCAAGCTCGACAACTTCGTGCGCGGCTATCTCGGCAACCGCGTCTACAGCTACCGCGACCTGGCTGCCCATCTCGCGCCGAACGCCAACCGGACCGGCCTGAAGGCCAAGGGCTGGCCGACAATCTCCGCCCTCAAGGGCAAGATCATCGTCGCCTTCACCGGCGGCTACTACGGCAACGTCAACGCACGCATGAACGATGCGCGCACGCTGCTCGCTGCGGAAACGCCGGCAGGGCCGGTATCGTTCCTGTGCCCCGATGTCGACGCCGGTGATCCGGACGAGATCTCCGGCACGATCGACAGCATCAGCGCGGCGGATTCCGCACTGTACTTCTGCACCAACATGAAGGCCGACAGCCACGACCAGTACACGCTGAACCGCTCGGCCGAATACCGCCAGATCCTGCACCAGTGGGGCGCCGCCGGCGCGTTCACGAGCACCGACTACGCCTGGAGCTACATCTCAGTCGCGCACGGCGCAAGCGCGATCGGCTGGGACGTGACCGAAACGCTGACCGCGAGCACGGTATTCAAACCCGCGTGGCTGACGAGCATCCCGCTGGTCGGCAAGCGCCGCAGCCTGCCCGGGTATTTCGAGCTGCGCACGACCTTCAACAAATGCGTCGACGTCGACGGCAGCGACTGGGACAACGGCACCAAACTGATCCAGTTCACCTGCAACGGCACCGACGCGCAGCGCTTCGTCTATACCTCGGAAGGCCAGCTACGGCCCAAGGGCAACACCGACTACTGCGCCGACGTCAAAGGCGGTGACGGCGAGCAGGGCGCGAAGCTCAACATCTGGAAATGCGACGGCGGCGAATCGGAAAAATGGAAGATTTCACCGGAAGGCCTGTTCGCGAACCGCCACAACGGCTGGAACTGGTGCATGGACGTGAGCGGCGGCAGTGCATCCGACGGCGTGCAGCTGCAGCTCTGGGGCTGCAGTGCCAGCAACCGCAACGAGCAGTTCGATCCGCGCCTGGTGCCGGATTTCTGAGCATTGATGCCGGCGACGGGAACGGAGTGAGGCAGAAGTGAGGAACGAGGCGGCCGCATCGCGGCCTCTCGTTGCTCACTCCTCTTCCCTCACTCCACGCTTTCGCGCAACGCCTGCGCTTCCTGTCGCTCAGCGCCAGCGCCGCTCGATCACGAACTCGGCCTCACAGCCTTCATCGACCCAGATGCCGGCGCGGTTCCAGCCCCAGGTGCGATCCTCGATGCAACGCGACCCGGAGATCTGCCGCGTCAGGCGCACCTCGCTGCCGCGGCCGGTGTCGACTTCGCAGAGGCGGTAGCTGAAATTCTGGCTGCCGCAGCGTACCGCGATGCGCTGACTCCCATCATCGTCGCCGCGCCCGTCGTCATAGCCCTGGTTGTAGCCGCGGACGTGGCCGCCACCGCGATCGTCACGGCGCTCGTCACGATAGTCGTCGTCGCCATTGTCGTAGCCGCGATCGTCGTGACGGTCGCCACCCCCGCGCCGTTCGACGCGGAATACGCCGGCGCAGCCGTCGTCGACCCAGACACCGGCGCGGTTCCAGCCCCAGCTACGGCCTTCGACGCATTCGGTATCGGAGATCTGGGCGACGATCTCCACGCGCCCGCCACGGCCGGTGTCGACCTGACACAGGTTG
>JAAFHE010000118.1 GCA_013298265.1 Lysobacterales bacterium
ACGCTTTGAAGTGTAGTTGTCCACAACCAATGCGGCGGCAAGGTCCTGCGCTGTTTTCGCATGAGCGCGCGCGGTCGAGCCATCCGGTAGGCGACGCTCAAGAGCAGCGAGAAATCCTATTAGATCAATAGTAACGGGGTTGCGGGGCGAGTCATACGCTCCTCGGCCGGCCCGGGCGCTGACGACGTGCGGAAAGAGGTCATCGCGATCAATGAGTAGAGCGTTGCTCAACCGACTCCACTCTTCCGCTAAACGCTCAACCTGCATGAGGTCTATGGCGCTCAAGGTCGTGTTGCCCGAATCCCCATAAGTCTCGGCATAGCTTCGCACCAAGCCTTTGGCTAGGTCGACGTTGGACTGGGTCGGGTGCTCCGTCAATCGCTTTGCGACCCGGGTATAGTCCCAGCCGTGGCCCGGTTCAAGCTCCTCACTAGCAACCATTAATTTCGCGGAGGTGCGGAGCTCATACGCGGTCTCCATTGTCGCCATCAGGCAAGCATCGAAACCGATCAAGTCCAGCCCGGTGCCGAACGCAGTCGCGACCGCGGCGCGCACATCAGCGTTGAAGATAATCGAACCGGTATCACCATCGTGGGAAACAGCGCGATGGCCTACGGAGCTGGTCGCCGGTGTCGCCCGCTCAAATGCGGCGACCACTTTTGCCGGAGGTTGTGAAGTGCTGACAAGCCGATAACCTTGCCCATGGTTCCAGATTACGACAGCGTATCGCTTTGCAGGGTAAGCCTGCTTCCCCCACTGCAGGAAGCGCGTCAGCGTTAACGGATCGCCCATATTAACTGCGTCGCCGTCACCGACGATTGCCAGTTCCTTTCCGGGCGCGGGCGCGTCGCCTTTGCTTACCAAGTACCGTCTTGCGCCGCTCCAGCCGCCATACAATTGATTCAATGCTGACTGCGCGCCTGGACGACGCAAAGGCCGGCCGAGCTGCACAACAAAGCTGATCTGATCCGTGCTGCCTACCTCCGCGAGTTCCTGGAAGTCCTCGATCGCGAACTCTTCGAGATCGTTCTTACCATTCATGAAAATCAGAACGGTCCACTCGCGCGCAGTCGATGCAGCTACGATCGACGGTAGAGATACGCTCAAAGGTATGGTGGCCATCAAGAAAGCAGCGAAGTGCCGGAGGTAGGCGCGTCGCATGGCGCGCGCAAGCAAGCTATGGGTGCTGAAACATTGGGAAAGCATCACACTCTCCATTTTGGGCAAAGGACATATACCGCGCCGCGTCGAGGAGGATCGAGCGTCCGCAATCTTCGTCACTACCCTTGCCGCGGCCAACCACTAGCCACTCTTGCGCTGGCGGAAATCGCCCTCCATCGATAGCTACGCTATACTCTCCGCATAGTATCCAAGTTGCACGCGCAGAATGCCAGTAGATCACGCGACGCTGCAATACGACATCGCTAGTTGGCGTGCGGTGCTGCGCTCAAAAGTCACAAATAACGCTAACGATCGCGCCGGCATCAAGGAACGCGCGCGGCCAGCTTGCGATTCATTGGGTTCCGGCTGCCGCTCGTTCCGGATACGGCCGCCACACCTGTTCGATCACTACCTACTAGCCGTTGTCTTCGTGCGCACTTGTCAACCTTGGTTTTTTGACGGGCACTTTTAAGCCATATTCGCGAAAGTGCGTAGCCGCTGTATCGCGCCGGCAGTCCATTTTCCGCCGCGAGCTGTGGGTATACCTCGCCGAATTAGCTCGTTCGCGGTCGCGCGCAAGCTGTAACCTTCACATAGTAACCGTTCGATAAGCGGCGCAACCTCGCGAGCGCGTGCTCTCGCTCGCTGTTGCCTGGCTGCGGTGCCGAGCTTGCGTCCTTCGGCTTGTCTACGCAAGTTCAAGCTATTGCCGAGCGACAACCCTCGGGCCTTTCGTGCAGCCAAGGCTGCCTTCGTTCGGTCACTGATACGCCTTGCCTCATCCTCTGCTACAGCAGCAAGAATCGAAATCGTTAGGTGGTTGGCGTCAGGCATATCGCAGCACAAAAACTCGATGCCTGAGGCCCTGAGTTCGTGCAGGAAGTGAGCATTGCGGGCCAAACGGTCAAGCTTTGCGACAACAAGCTTCGCCCGGTAGAGGCGACTAGTTTCAATAGCTTTTGACAGCGCAGGGCGGTCGGCGTCAATCTTGCGGCCGCTTTCTACCTCAGTAAAGCTAGCTAGCGGTTCAACGCCTCTGAGGAACGCCGCCACGGCCGCCTGTTGGGCTTCCAGTCCAAGGCCGCTGGCCCCCTGCCGCTGTGTGCTCACCCGAAAATATGCGACGAATCTCAACCTTGTACCCTTTCTGCGATCGGTGGTTAAATGAAAAGATACACCGATTTTCCATTTCACGGAAAAAAAAGAAAAAATTAGAGCGGGCGTTCTCCTGGATCTCTCCGGAATGTATGTTGCAGTGAGCTAAGTACCGGTCGAACTATTAGATCTAGCTTTCGCCCCGAAGAGACAACTACATCTCGCTCGTTTATGACTTCGATAGCATCTGCCTCATAGAAGTTTATGCGAGAAAAATGAAAGGTTGGATTGAATCCTAGTTCACCTTTGGGTATGACCCCGTTGAACGGAATTGCGATATCTTTGCTATTCCAATAAGTCCAAATGTCACGAGACTTTGTTTCCTCGAACAGTCTGTAAAAGTGCTCATATCGGCCATAAGAAATATTCCTCATTTCGCGATGGACCATCTGGCCCAGTAGGGGTTTGACTAGCCGTGCGGCCTCCATCCAGGTAATCTTCTGAAGCGATGAGCCGAAGCCACGGAAACTGCCCGGCTCATTAAAAGAGTTGTCGCAAATATACTTTCGAACGCGCCTTGCAATTCTACGAATCAACGCTTCGCCAGATTCGTGAGCCCCGAGCAAGCCCCTGTGTTCGACTTCGGCGATTAGCTTTTCCCAGTTGGGCCGGAACTTGCTTAGCCGAAAGTCCGTCCCGAACTCGGGGAAGAAGTGGTACATCAGCTCTTTGTAGTTCCAGTTGTTGAATTCACCGCGCTCTCTACATCGAGCGGAGAAATCATCGTCCTGACAAAGCATTAAAGTTACGGTTAACGCCTCAAAGAGAATGTATCCAAAAAAAGGAATCTGCTTTACAGCCTCGCTAGCTTCGGATAGGTACCCGCAGTCGTCAACTCTCGCACTGCGACCTTTGCGTTTTAGCTCGATACTCTGAACGAGAAAACGCTCTTCCTTTCCCAAATTTTCCAGAATCTTTCGCTCGAGTCCGAGCTCGTCATCGTTAAGAAGAACCTTCCTTTCGCTGTAATAGTCAAAATGCAGCTTTCCCAGCCTAAGGTAGTTGACGCCTTCGACAGCTCGGCCCTGGTGAGCGGGTCGCACCAATTCAACTAGCAGGATTCGGGGGGTAAGAGCAGATTTCTGTTCGGCAGATAGATTCTTCTCACGCTGCGACAAAACAGCCTCGCGAAGAAAGTAATAGGCGCCGAGATTATGAAGCCTTAGCTTCTTTTCCCCGATTGGGAATGCGGGGGCGCAATACACGCTGCCCACCAAGCACCCTGCGCTAGGGTAGATGCACCCTTCGTCAATTATCTCCCTAAGAGAGAGCGTGACATGAGCTAACCACACGGAGCCAGGGCGTCGTATTGCATCGAACAGAGTATTGTTGAAAACTAGGCCCGCGTTCGCTGCGGTGTCCCAAATGCTGTAGTCATGGTGTGCCTCTCCCCACTCTAGCATGACTCCCCCGATGTCAAACGAAACAACGAAGACAGAGCAAAACTCTACTAGCGATCTGGAGCTATTGCTTCCGATTCTCAAGCGCCTTGTTCAAGAGCCCGGGGAAGATAGTCCCGCGGCTCTAGTATCTAGGCGCGCCGCTCTCCGCATCAGGCGAGAGCTTGCTGCCCTCAGTGTTCCGCCACATAACGGAAGCCTGCAGCTCCTACGCGCACCCCGCCTCCACCTCGGTTGTGGACGAAGGTTACTACAGGATTTTGTCAACATCGATCTTTTTCCACCGGCCGAGGTCTTGTATGACTTGCGCGTCGGTGTTCCCTGTGAATCAAATACAGCCTCCCTGATTGTAGTTGATCACTTTTTAGAGCACATCGATTTCGATTGCTCTGCTCCACAATTCCTTAAAGAGGTTTTACGAGTTTTGGTTCCTGGTGGGGAACTACTTCTTTCTGTGCCGGACGTGGAAAGAGCTGTCCTCGCATATAATACTGATACTACATACTTGGCGAAAATTCACGAGGCTCTTTTTTCAGGGCGAGTGGGAGGGGTGAGGCATGACGATGGGATGAACACAATTTCGCGACTGTTTCACGATGCCTATGCGGATACGCGCTACTCCCCCCACTACTGGGGGTATGGCTTTAAGTCGCTAGTTGACTTGTTGACCAGAAGCGGCTTCTCCAGAGTCGTGAGGTTGTCAGAAAAATCACCTTTCCTGACCGAAAAGCGACACTGGTGGTCTCTCAGCGTTGTGGCAATCAAATGAGCGGTTCATCGCTATGGCAGCAAGCTGAAACGGGTGAGCTTCCCGATCATCAGTTTATCGATAAGCATACGATCCAGATGATCTCTCAGGCGCTTTGTGACTTACCGCAGGAGTGGGGAAGAGAGAGCTGCTTTGTCCACCTCGGTGTTCCTGATGAAATACTGCGTCGTTTCGACGATATTCGTTCAGCATACTCCGACGCGAGAATAGCCGCGGGAATACATGGCTCAAGGCACGCGACTAGAGTTGCCGTTTTTTCCTTCTGGTTGGCGAAGGGGGCGGAGGTTCCTCTTCAGCAGGCGTTAGTTTTTGCGGCCTTGTATCATGATTCGCGGCGCCAGAATGACAGGCGTGATTTAGGCCATGGCAGTAGAGCGGCGGAGGCGTTTCGACTCGGCTTATGTGGATTTTCGACCAATGATCTAAATGTTGAGCAGAAAGAAATTGTTGACCAGGCAATGCGATTTCATGATGTTGATTGGCACGAAATTCCAGATAATTACAGGCATCGAATTGATATTAGGCTATTCAAAGCAGCGGACGCGCTAGACCGCTACAGGCTTCCTAAAAGGAAATGGTGGCCTGATCCCGCGATGCTTAAGCATCAACCTGCGATCAGTTTGCTGCCTTCCGCAGCTGTCCTAATGTGCCTGCACGAAGCCTATGCGATCTCTGGCGTCGAAGAGATAGCTGCGCTTACGCAAGCGAGCAATCAAAGCAGAGCCCTGAACGGAAGTAGTCTAATTGAGACCATGCAGGTGGTAACTGAGAAGGTCAAAGCGCTACTTGACTAGAATTGTGTTGCGCGTCGATTCTGCGGCGAAATTCTTCAAATTCCTGTTCTGTCATAGGGGTCAGCTGCAAGCCGTTCAGTGTCTTGAGAAGCTTTGTTTGTGCTTCGGCTATTTCGCTAGCGCTAGCAACAACGCAATCAATTTCGAAGTGATAACCCCAGTCTTTGCTCCATTTCAGGGAGAGGTCGCACCCTTCAATCGAAAAATTGTAGCGAATCTGATGCGTGGCTTGTGTTTGCGTAAAGCCAAGAGACTTGAAGATCGCGATCATGTCTTCATACGAGTCTTGAGGTATAGGTATCTCTATTTCATGCTGCGCTATCGAACGTACTATGTCTCCTGATTTGAAGGCGATTTTTGCACTCCTTTTGGAGACCATGCGTGTTACCTTCAGCGTGCAATTCGGTATCATGAAGAACATTGTATCTCGATGATCTTCTTCGGCTTTTCCCGCAATATCTGTCAAGATTTTGCGTAGCTTCTCGAATCGGTCTTCCACAATAAGGCCGCGGTACTCTACCTCTAGCATAAGTTTCTCCAGTTGAATTTTGTCATTTGTTACAAGACTAGAAATACGAGATTGCGGTGTCAAGTGCGAACTAGGCGAGTTTCGTGGATTCGAGGTTGAACGTTTGCATAGACGCTTTCAGCTTAGCGCTCCTCACGGTGTTTTGCGGTTCTCCCGCTCAGTGGTCTAGTTCGCCGTGGCGCGCTCATAGCTAACATAGCTTGCTTGACCAAATTCGAGCAGGTCGTTCCGCAGAATCGCTCTTTTCTACAGGGCGCGCTCCGATCGGCGCCTAGCGCCCTAGGTAGACCATGGTGATGGACTCGCGGCCGTGGCCAAGTTCAGCCGAGATTTGCAGGCGCACACGCCGGTGTATCACCCGCTGCGCGGGGGTGAGTTGCTGCAGGACTGGCCCACCGGCTGCCGGCGCCGCCCAGCCTGCTTGCCTGCGGAAAAGCCACTGCGCGTAGTGGTGTCGCAGACCGTGGGACTTCGATAGCCCGGCCTTACTGGTGGCGAATTTGAAGCGTTGGAGCTGGTCGATGTAGCGTAGCGAACCAGGGATAAGGGAGCCGTCGCCTGCAACGCGCCGCACCTCGGCAAGTAGCGAGCGTTGCCGCGGCGTTCGCACAGGTACAGTGCGCGGACGACCGCCCTTGCACCAGCTGCCGCGCAGGCGGATATAGTCACCCTGGTCGGCGTAGGAAACTCGAAACTTCAAGGCTTCCTCGCGTCGCAGACCGAAAGCGGCCTGTAGGCGCAGGGCAAGACGAATATGGGGGTCTTCGATACGCGCTAGGGCTTCCTGGGTAACCTCGATGGCTTTTGACCCCTTGGCGACGAAGTCGCGAGCCTCGATGCCGTAAACGGTATTGTCGCGAGCGATGACGGCAGGCTTGCCCACTTTTTCGGCCCACCATCGCAGGGCCGCCATGCGGTTCTTGCGCGTGCCGGCGGCGAGGCCTTCGGCCTGCCACTGCTGCGCCAGCGTATCGACGTGCTTGGGCTTCAGCGAGCGGGCACCCATCTGCCCGAACCCCAAAGCCTTTAATTCATCCGCGACCTGACGAAGCACCTGCAGGCGGCCGGCCTGGGTTGCTCTGCTGCCGTCCCGGTTGCGCCGGCACAGCATTGTCAGCTCGAATTTCAAACACGCGGCCAGTTTCCTAGCCCTTTCTGTTTAGTGTTAATGCCGGAAGCAAGCCCGTGGGCCTGCCCACCGCCCCAGGGGGGCGCAAGGGCAATTTCTCAATGCCTCAAACGAGGCGGCGGCCGCCGTGCCTGTAGGCACTGCGCGAGCCGTCTTTGCCGTGCTACTGCACGGCCTACGTTCTCTTACTTGGTGCGTCCAGGGGCACCACGCCTGCCGCGAAAGCGGCCCGCAAGTTGGTCAGTAATCGATTCCTCCGATGGGTAGGGAAAAGGGATTGAGGTGTAGAGGAGATACCCCGCTGCCGCCAACAACGCAATTGCTATTAAGTGATAGCGTGACGGCCGGCTGCCGTTCCCCATGATGACGTGGTAGGAACAGCCGACGTGATGCAGCCGGTCGTCACGGGCTCGGCACCTTGCTTTTATCCCGAGAAATCGCGCCGGGGTTAGTCTGGCGCTGGCCGTCACTGTCAGATCTCGCTGCCAGTGACGGCTAGGCATTCGCCTCCAGGTTCAGAAAAATCCGAGCCGCCCCTCAGAATCTTCCGATTTCGTGACTCCACGCAACGCCCCATACTGAGCCTCGCGGCCGAATCACAGCATCCACCACCATTGACCGCGCCAACCTGCAGAGCGGTCCGACAGCGGTAGCACAGTCTTGGATGACTATGCCGAAGCGATCCGCTAGTGCAGAGCCCCCTCCAGGCGGCGTGCCAGCGACTCCTATCGACGTCCACAAAACTCTTTGGAGACCGCTGACAACTCCCCCCTTAGCGTTACATCGAAATGGTGTCGTCACCTTCGCCCATCGAAATCGCGCGTCTCAACAGATGACACCGCGCTCGACCACACTAAGCGCACCTTGGGGCATCGCTGTCGTCCATGCGGTTGGGCGTATCTGACGAGCCCTCCCTCGTTTGCCCCACCCAATTCCAACAGCAGACGCGAGGTTGCGTGAAGTAACGCTGGATTCACGCCGCCGCCGGGAGAAGGTGAACTCAAAAGACAGTTAAGACGATGCTTTCTGGAGCGCAGCGTTTGACGTGCTTCTTGCGCGCCCGGTCGGTGGCTTCGCGCACCGACGCATGCTCTGCCTGCATTGAACGCCACCGCCACACGACGTCGCCGTCAGGCGACCGTCGCATCAAGCTAACGTTTTCGTATTGGGGGCAAACTGTTGACTGTCGCGTCTACAGCTGATGAACGCCCCCGCATCTACGCACACATCCATCAGGAATCGGGCCCATGTCACGCCAGTCGCTTCGACTCATAGGTACCCAGGCGTTGCTCCTCTTCGCCTCGGTGCTGACCGTACCGCTATCAGCGCAGACCTCCAACCCACCGACTTACCCTGGAGTCTCCATCCCGGAATCTTTTACACAAGGTGGCGGTACGGCCGACGTGCCACTTTACGTTGAATACGACAAGCGCCTGCGCGCGTCAGAACAACTGTCGGCACTCGGTTCCGACCTGTTCGGTGATCAGGTATCGCTGTATACGGGTCAGACCTCGTTTCGCCACGTCGACATCGACATCACCGGCAACAACGCGTTGCCAGTGCAGCTGAGCCGACGCTATTCAATCTCGACGCTGGTCAGCGATCAACGGTTCGACGCGCGCGGCGGGCCCGGTAATCCATACGGCGGTCTGGCGAACTGGGACATCGAAGTTCCGCACATCTACGGCATCTTCGATTCGATCT
>JAAFHE010000119.1 GCA_013298265.1 Lysobacterales bacterium
ATCGCGATCACCGACACGATCGACAACTCGGTGTTGGTGACGAGCAGCGCGAGTACCGCGCCGACGCCGGCCGAGGGCAGGGTCGAGAGGATCGTCAGCGGGTGAATCAGGCTCTCGTAGAGCATGCCGAGGATCAGATACACCGCGAGGATCGCCGCGACCAGCAGCAGCGGCGTGTCGCTCTGCTGCTGCTGGAAACGGCGGAAGTCGCCGCCGAATTCGCCGCTGATGTCGCCGGGCATGCGCAGGTTGGCCATGGTCTGCCGTACCAGCTTGCCCGCTTCGCTCATGGCCACGTCGGGCGCGAGGCCGAACGACACGTCCATGACGGCGAACTGCGCGCGGTGCTGGACCTGCGTGGGCGCGATCCCGTCGCGCATGCGCGTCAGCGCGGTGATAGGCACCATTGCGCCGCTGCTGGACTGCACGTAGAGGCGTTCGAGCGAGCCCGGCGTCGCGGCCTGGCCCGGATCGGCCGTGACGACGACCTTGTACTGATTGATGTCGGAATAGATCGTCGACACCTGGCGCTGGCCGAAGGCGTCGTACAGCGCGCTGTTGATCGAGGCGATGCTGACATTGAGGCGCGCGGCCGTATCGCGGTCGATCTCGAGGTTCTGACGTAGGCCGGCTTCCTCCAGGTCCGAACCGACGTCGCGTAGCTGCGGCAGTTTCTTCAGCGCCTCGACCAGCCGCGGCGTCCACTCCTGCAGTTGTCCGAGATCGCTGCCGCGCAGCGAGAAGTTGTACTGCGCGCCGCCACCGCCGCCTGCACCACCTCCACCGCCGCCGATGTCCTGCACCGGCCGCAGCCGCAGGCGGATGCCGGGCACCTGTCCGGCCTTGTCCGACAGCCGGTTCATGATCACGAACGTCGATACGTCGCGGCCTTCGCCGAGTGGCTTGAGATTGACGTACATCGTGCCCGAACCGCCGCCGCCGCCAAGGCGGCCGCCGCCGACACGCACGCCGACGCTCTCCACCGCCGGATCGGCGCGCACGATGTCGGCGATCTTCTGCTGGCGCTCGACCAGCACGTCGAAGGAGACGTCCGAGCCCGCATTGGTCGATCCCTGCAGTTGGCCCGTGTCCTGCTGCGGGAAGAAACCCTTGGGCACGATGATCATGAGCCAGACCGTCAGCACGAGCAGCAGCCCCGGTAGCGCGGCCATGAGCCGCGGCCGCTGCAGCGACCAGTCCAGGGCGCGGCGATAGACCTCGACGCTGCGGTCGTGCGCGGCGTCGATGCGGCGTTCCCATCGGCCCGGCGGCCTGGCGCCGTGCGGATGCATGAACTGCGCGCACAGCGACGGCGTCACCGTCAGCGACACCACGGCGGAGATCGCGATTGCCGCGGCCAGGGTGAGTGCGAACTCGCGGAACATCAGGCCGAGGAAGCCGCCCATGAAGAACAGCGGGATGAACACCGCGAGCAGCGACAGCGTGATCGAGACGATGGTGAAGCCGATCTCGCGCGCGCCGAGCAGCGTGGCCTCGAGCCGCGGCATGCCCTGTTCGAGATGGCGCGAGATGTTCTCGATCATGACGATGGCGTCGTCGACGACGAACCCGATGGCGATGACGAGGGCCATCAGCGACAGGTTGTTCAAGGTGAACCCGAGCACATACATGACGCCGAACGCACCGGCCAGCGACAGCGGCACGGCGAGTCCCGCGATCAGCGTCGGCGCGAGACGGCGCAGGAACAGCAGCATGGTCACGATGACCAGCCCCAGGCTGATCAGCAGCGCGACCTGCACCTCCATCACTGATGCGCGGATCGTCGGTGTGCGGTCGAGGAACGGCGTCAGCTGGGCGTCGCTCGGCAGCCATTCGCGCAGTTCCGGCAGCATGGCCTTGACCGAGTCGACGGTCGCGATCACGTTGGCGTTCGCCTGCTTGCGCACGAACAGGAGGATCGCGCGCTGGCTATCGAACCAGGCTGCCTGGTAGCGGTCCTCCTGGCCCAGCACGACCGTCGCCACATCGCGCAGGAACACCGGGCCGCCGTCGCGGTTGGCGACGATGAGGTTGGCGAATTCCTCGGGCTTGCTCATGGAGTTGTTGGACGCGATGGCCATGGTCGTGCGGCCGTCGCTGAGGAAACCCTGCGCCGTCGTCACGTTGGCCGCGACCAGCGCGCGGCGGATCTCGTCGGCAGAGATGCCGCGCGCATTGAGCGCGCGCAGGTTCAGGTCCACGCGGATCGCCGGTGTCGCGCCGCCGGCGATGTCGACATCGGCGACGCCGGGCAGTTGGCGAACGCGCTGCGCGACCAGCGCGTCGGCGAAGTTGAACAGCTCGCCGAGCGGCCGCGTCGGCGAGGTCAGCGCAAGCGCGATGATCGGCGCGTTGTTCGGATTCGCCTTCTGGTAGGTCGGCGCCGTGCGCAGGCCCGACGGCAGGTCGGGCGAGGCCGCGTTGATCGCCGCCTGCACGTCGCGCGCGGCGCTGTCGAGGTTGCGGCCGACGTCGAAGATGATGATGACCGAAGCGCCGCCTTCGCGGCTGCTCGAATTCATCTCGTCGATGCCGGCGATCTGGCCGAGATGCCGTTCCAGCGGTGCGGCGACGGTCGTCGCCATGGTCCCGGCATCGGCGCCGGGCTGGCTTGCCGAGACGAAGATTGCCGGGAATTCGACGTTCGGCAGCGGCGCCACGCCGAGCAGCGTGTAGCAGATCATGCCGGCGACGAACAGGCCCGTCGCGAGCAGTGAGGTGCCGATCGGCCGCTTGATGAAGGGCGCCGAGATGCTCATGGCGCTGCCACCGCGGCCGGGCCGGGTACGCGTCCGCGGCGCCGCGCGATCCATTCGTTGACGCGCTCGAGATACAAATAGATAACCGGTGTCGTATACAAGGTTACTAGCTGCGACAGCAGCAGGCCGCCGACGATGGCCACGCCGAGTGGCCGGCGCAGCTCAGCGCCGATGCCGTTGCCGAGCGCCAGCGGCAGCGCGCCGAGCAGCGCTGCGGCCGTCGTCATCATGATCGGGCGGAAGCGCAGCAGGCAGGCGCGGTGGATCGCTTCGCGCGCGCGCAGGCCCTCGCGCTGCGCCTCGATCGCGAAGTCGATCATCATGATCGCGTTCTTCTTGACGATACCGATCAGCAGGATGATGCCGACGACGCCGTCGATGGACAGGCTCATGCCGCAGAGGTACAGCGCGAGCAGCGCACCGACGCCGGCCGGTGGCAGCGTTGAGAGGATCGTCAGCGGATGGATATAGCTCTCGTAGAGCACGCCCAGCACGATGTAGATGACGAGCACTGCGGCCAGGATCAGCAGCAGCTCGTTGGCCTGCGAGGCGGAGAATTCGGCCGCTTTGCCGACGAACATGCCGCGCACCGAGGCGGGCAGGTTCATCTCGCCCTCCACCGCCTGAATGGCCTCGACGGCTTCGGACAGCGAATAGCCGTTCGCGGTGTTGAAGCCGATGGTGATTGCCGGCAGCTGGTCCTGGTGCGCGATCACGAGCGGCGCGTTGGTGACGCTGGCGCGCGCGACGCTCGACAGCGGCACGGTGCCGTTGCCCGCGACGCTGCCGGCGACCGCGCCGTTGCCGCTTGCGCGCACGGCGAGCTTGTCGAGCAAGTCGCTGCTGGTGCGGAACTCGGGCGCGACTTCGAGCACGACGCGGTACTGGTTCAACTCGGTGAAGATGGTCGAGATCTGGCGCTGGCCGAACGCGCTGTACAAGGTGTCGTCGATGCTCTGGATCGCGACGCCGAGGCGGCTGGCCTGGTCGCGGTCGATCGCGAGCAGCAGCTGCAGTCCCTTCGAGGCGAGGTTGTTGTCGACATCGGCCAGCTCCGGCCGCTGGCGCAGCAGCGCCGTCATGCGTACGGCGGCTTCGCCGAGTTCCTTCGCGTCGATGTCGGTCAGCGTGTACTGGTACTCGGTTGCGCCGACGCGGCTGTCGAGCGCGATGTCCTGCACGGGCTTGAGATACAGCGCGATCGCCGGGATCTGCGACGTCGCCTTCTGCAGTGCTGGCAGCACTTCGTCGAGGCCGCGGCGTTCGCCGCGCGGCTTGAGCACGATGCTGAGCTGGCCCTGGTTCAAGGTCGGGTTGATCGCGCCGGCGCCGACGAAGGCGGCCACGCCGACCACGTCGGGCACGCCGCGCAGCGCCTGTGCGGCGGCTTCCACGCGCGCCTGCATCAGCGGGAACGCGATGTTCTCGTCCGCTTCCACGACGGCGCTCACGAGGCCAGTGTCCTGTTCCGGCAGCAGTCCTTTCGGGATCACGACATAGAGCAGCGCGGTCAGCACGACCGACGCGGTCGCCGCCGAGATGGTCAGGCGCGGATGGTCGATGACCCACAGCAGGCTGCGGTCGTAGGCGCCGAGCACGCGGCCATACAGGCCGCTGCGGCCGGCCTGGTCGTCGGCCTCGCCCTTGATCTCGCCGGGCTTGAGCAGGTACGCGCACATCATCGGCGTCAGGGTCAGCGAGACCAGCGCAGACAGCGCCACGGCGATCGACAGCACCCACGCGAATTCGTGGAACAGGCGGCCGGTCACGCCGGGCATCAGCAGCAGCGGCAGGAATACCGCGATCAGCGACACGGTCAGCGACACGACGGTGAACGCAATCTCCTTTGCACCGATCTCGGCCGCTTCACGGCCCCCATACCCTTTCTCGAGATAGCGCACGATGTTCTCGATCATCACGATCGCGTCGTCGACGACGAAGCCGGTCGCGACGGTCAGCGCCATCAGCGAGAGGTTGTCGAGCGAAAAGCCGGCGAAGCTCATCACCGCGAAGGTGCCCAGCAGCGATAGCGGCACCGCGACGCCGGGAATCACCGTGGCCCAGAGCCGGCGCAGGAACACGAAGATCACCGCGACGACGAGGATGACCGTGAGCACCAGGGTGAACTGCACGTCGTGCACCGACGCGCGGATGGTCACGGTGCGATCGGCGAAGACCTCGAGCTCCACGCTGGCCGGCAGCACCGCGCGTAGCTGCGGCATCAGGGCCTGCACCTGTTCCACCGTGCTGACGATGTTCGCGCCCGGCTGGCGGCGGATGTCGAGCAGCACGGCCGGCTTGCCGTTGGCCCAGGCCGAGACCTGATCGTTCTCCACGCCGTCGATGACGGTGGCGACGTCCTTGAGGCGGATCGCCGCATCGTCGCGCCAGCTGATGATCGCGTCGCGATAGGCCGCCGCGTCGCGCAATTGGTCGTTGGTGCCGATGCTGAAAGACTGCACGCTGCCGTTGAGCGAGCCCTTCGGCGCGTTGACGTTGAGCTGGGTCAGCGCACTGCGCACATCCTCGAGGGTGAGGCCGAGATTCGCGAGCTGCCCCGGATTGACCTGCACGCGCACGGCCGGGCGCACGTTGCCGGCGATGCTGACCAGGCCCACGCCGCTGACCTGCGACAGCTTCTGCGCGAGGATGCTGTCGGCGTAGTTGTTGACGTCGCGCAGGGGCAAGGTCTGCGAGGACAGCATCAGGGTGATGATCGGTGCGTCGGCCGGATTGACCTTGTTGTAGACCGGCGGATACGGCAGGCCGGTCGGCAGCGTGCCGCGCGCGGCGTTGATCGCCGCCTGGACGTCCTGCGCCGCTGCGTCAATGTCGCGATCGACCTGAAACTGCAGGTTGATCGTCGACAGCCCGGACGAACTGTCGGATGTCATCAGCGACAGGCCGGAAATCTGACCGAACTGGCGTTCCAGCGGCGTGGTCACGAGTGCGGCGATGGTGCTCGGGCTCGCCCCCGGATATCGCGTCGTCACCTGCAGATTCGGCGCGTCGATGTCCGGCAGTGCCGACACCGGCAGCTTGCGATAGCCGAGCAGGCCGAGCAGTACCAGTGCCAGCATCAGCAACGAGGTGGCGATCGGGCGGCGGATGAAAATAGTGGAGAAAGACATAAATTTCCCGGATGCGCCGGCGCTGCGTGGCTAGCCGCGGCGCGAGGCGTGGCACGGTGAAATGCGAATGGATGCGACGACCGCGCTGTCGCGGGAAGCCGTCAAGCCCGTTTTCCAGAATTCGATTGCGGGAATAGGTTGGCAACCGTCGAGCACGAGCAACGGCGGCGCAGCCGTGCGGTGGGTGCGCGCAACACCATCCCCACCCAACCCTCCCCTTGAAGGGGAGGGCTTTCTGGCGGACTGGCCAGCGAGAGATTTCAACATTGACCTCGGATTTGCTGCGTACGGCGTGTCTACTCCCTCCCCTTCAAGGGTGTGAACGGGCAACCGCTTGGAACCGCGGGTTCTCGTTGCCCTGAACACGCAACGGGCCGGAGGGTTGGGGTGGGGATGGTGTGGCGTGTGAGTCATGGCGTGCGCCGTCGCTCAACTGCCGCGCCGCCGCGGTGGCGTTTCGCCCGGCTTGGCTTCGCCGGGTTTCGTTTCACCGCTCGCCCCCGCGGCTGCCGGCGCCGGCGGTGTCTCGCCGGGCGCCAGCGCGAGTACCTTCGCGCCGGGCTTGAGGCGGAACTGCCCTTCGCTGACGACCTTGTCGCCGGCCTTGAGGCCATCGAGCACGACGGTCCTGCCACCGGGCGCTTCGGTGCCGGGCTTCACCGGTTGCAGCGCGACGGTGGACTCGCTCGTGACGAGATAGACATAACTGCCGTCCGGACCGCGCTGCAGTGCCTGGGTCGGTATGGTCACGGCATCGGCCAGCGCGCCGACTTCGAGCCGGATGTTGATGAACTGCCCGGGCCACAAGGTGTTCTCGGTGTTCGCGAACTCGGCCTTGAGTTTGAAGGTGCCGGTGGTCGCGTCGATCTGGTTGTCGATCACGCTGAGCGTGCCTACTGCGACGATGCGATCGTCGGAACGGTCGCGCGCGGTCACCTTGAGTTCCGGCCCGGCGGCGCGCACGCGTTCGAGCTGCTGTTCGGGCAGCGTGAACACGCCGTTGATCGGGCGCACCTGGGTCAGTGTGACGATGGCTTGGCTCTGGCCGCCCTGTACGAGATTGCCGACGTCGACCTGGCGTATGCCGGCCAGGCCGGAGATAGGCGCTCGGATCACGGTATAGCCCATCTGCACGCGCGCGGCGGCGGCGGCGGCTTCATCGGCAGCGACCAGTGCTTCGAGCTGGCGCACCGTATGACGCTGGTTTTCCAGATCCTGCGCCGCGACGAAATTCTTCTGGATCAGTTCTTCGTAACGCTTGAGTGTCGAGCGCGCACCGCCGAGCTGCGCCTCGTCCTGTTTTTTCTTCGCCAGCGTCTGGTCGAGCTGGGTCTGGTAAGTGCGTGGGTCGATGCGCGCGATGACATCGTCCTTGGCGATTTCCTCGCCTTCCTTGAACAGGATGGCTTCGATCTGGCCGCCGACCTGCGGCCGCACGCTGACGGTGTTGAGCGCCTGTATCGTGCCGAGTGCATCAAGGTTCAGCGCGACGTTCTCGGTGGTTACGACCACTGCCGTGACCGGGATCGGCGCGTCGGCGTCGCTGCCGCCGCGGCGCTGACCTGTACCGCCGCCGCCGAAGCTGCGGTAGACGATCAGGCCGGCCAGGCTGACGACGATGAGGATGACGATGATCTTGCCACGCGACATGCCTGCTTCCTTGGGTGAATGGCGTTGCGGAACCGCTCGCGGTAATACGGCCGCGCCTGCCTAACGCGCTTGCGACGGCGGGGTTGACGGGACCGGAGGAACAATTTCCGCAGCCATAGCTGATTGGTTGCAGTTTGCACACCCGGATGCGACGGTCCCGTTCATGGGTTGCCCCGCTCGCGCACCGGATGCTTGGCCAGCTTGCGCTGCAGGGTGCGCCGGTGCAGGCCGAGGCGACGCGCCGCCTCGGAGATGTTGCCCTCGCTCTCGACCAGCACGCGCTGGATATGTTCCCACTCGAGCCGGCGCAGCGGCGGCGCGCGCTCAGCGCCGCTCGCGACGACCTCAGGGTCGCCGTCGTCGTCGCGCAGCGCACGCACGATGGCGTCGGCGTCGACCGGCTTGGCCAGGTAGTCGTGCGCGCCGCGTTTGATCGCTTCGACCGCGGTTGCGATAGAGGCGTAGCCGGTCAGCAGCAGGATGCGTAGCTGCGGCGCGATCGCGAGTAGCTGCGGGATCAGCGCGAGGCCGTTGTCGGCCCCGAGCTTGAGATCGAGCACGGCGTGCGTCGGGTGCTCGCGCCGCAGCAGCGCCAGCGCGCCGGCCGCGTCATGCGCGACGCTGACCGCGAAACCGCGCGCGACCAGTGCGCGGGCGAGGACGCGTGCGAAGGTTTCGTCATCATCGATCAGCAGCAGACGTTCGGGCTTGTCCATGCGAGGCAGGTTCCGCGGAATCGGGTGAAGGGGGGGCGACGGCCTCTGCAGCCAGCAGCGGCCGCAACGGCAGGGCGAGCACGGTTTCCACGCCGGCACCAACCGCCTCACGGGCGTACAGGTTACCGCCGAGGCGTTCGGCGGTCGCATCAGCCAGTGCCAGACCGATGCCCAGCCCCGTGCTCTTGCTGCTCTGGAACGGCGAGCCGAGTACAGCGGCCATGCCGGCGGCAAAGCCCGCGCCTTCGTCATGCACGCGGAATTCGAGCGTGTCGCCGCTCACCTGCACCTGCAGCGCGATGCGGTCGGCCTGGTTGGCGAGCGAGGCGTCGGCGCCATTGTTGAGCAGGTTCAGCAGCGCGTGGCGCAGTCCGGCCGGC
>JAAFHE010000012.1 GCA_013298265.1 Lysobacterales bacterium
GGCCGCCGCGCACGCGGTCGACCGGCCGCTGCCGGCCGCCGTCGTCGATGCGGACTGGAACGAGTTCGATCACGAAAGCCTGCTGCGTGGCTACGCCGCCTGGGCGACGGACGATCCCGATCTGCCGGCGCTGCGCGACGGACTCGACCCCGCGCGCGTACACGCACTGCTCGGCCGCGCCTTCCTCGCCTGGGACGCCGGCGCGCTCGACCACACCATGCCCGAGACCTTGCCGACCTTTCGCGAGCGCGTGCGGCGCGCGCGCGATCGCGCCGAGACGCAGGCCGCGTCGGGTACGGTGCTCGTGGTCAGCTCCGGCGGCGTCATCGCGCGCTGCGCACAGGCGCTGCTGTCGCTGGACGAAGCTGAAACGATCCGGCACAACCTGAGCCTGGCCAACTCCGGCATTGTCGAGTTCGTGCGCGAAGACGGCATCTGGCACCTGCGCCGCTGGAGCCATCTGCCGCATCTGGATACCGAGCAGCACCGCGCATTGCGCAGTTTCTACTGAAGGACGGCCGCGGCGGTCGCGGCGACCGGTTCGTGTCCTGTAGCGTGCCGGCCGCCGCCGGCCCTGCCCCACCAGCGAGAGCGACGCCATGACGCCAGCGCCCCATCCCGGCTTCGACACCGACGCACTGGCTGTCTATCTGCAGCAGCACGTCGATGGTTTCCGTGGTCCGCTGGATGCGATCAAGTTCAAGGGCGGCCAGTCCAATCCGACCTATCGCATCGATGCGGCGTCCGGTTGCTACGTGCTGCGGCGCAAGCCAGCCGGCAAGCTGCTCGCCTCGGCGCATGCGGTCGATCGCGAATATCGCGTGCTGTGCGCGCTGCGGCACAGTGCCGTGCCGATCGCCCAGCCGCTGCACCTGTGCGAGGACGACAGCGTCATCGGCAGCGCGTTCTACCTCATGAGCTACGTGCCGGGCCGCGTGCACTGGGATCCGTCGCTGCCCGAATTCGCGCCGGCGCAGCGCGAAACGGTCTATCACGCGGCCGTCGACACCCTGATCGAACTCGCGCGGCTCGATCCAACCGCCGTGGGCCTCGGCGACTATGGCAAGCCCGGCAACTACTTCGCGCGCCAGATATCACGCTGGAGCGAGCAGTACCGCGCCAGTGAAACCGAAGCGATTCCCGCGATGGACCGGCTCATCGCCACGCTGCCCGGCGCAGCGCCGGCCGACGACGGCCGCATTGCGCTGGTGCACGGCGACTTCCGCCTCGACAACCTGATGTGGTCGGAACAGCAGGAACTGCTCGCCGTGGTCGATTGGGAATTGTCCACCTTGGGACATCCGCTCGCCGACCTGGGCTATTTCTGCATGGCCCTGCGCCTGCCGCGCAATCCGGTCCTGCCGGGCCTTGCCGGTCTCGACCGCGTCTCGCTGGGCATACCCGCCGAAGCCGCACTGCTCGGCCGCTTCGGCGACGCGACCGGACTCGATCCGGGCGACGCGTGGCCATTCCATCTGGCGTTCCATTTCTTCCGTCTCGCGGCGATCGCGCAAGGCGTCATGAAGCGCGCGCTGCAGGGCAATGCGTCGAACGAGCAGGCGCTCGCCGCGGGGCGCATGGCGAGCACGATCGCGCAGATGGGCTGGGAAGTGCTCGACACGCCAGCCTGAGCGGCGCGAAGCACTACCGTGCCGACAGAATATTCAGCGCGGCAGCAGCCCTTCCCCGGCCAGCGTCAGTACGCGGCGCCGCTCCGCTTCGCTGAAATCGCTGAGCAGCCGCTCCAGGCGGATCTCGCGCTGCTCCGGCGCGAGGCTGCGATCAGCGAATAGTTGCTCGCGCGCCTGTGCATAGGCGCGAAGACGTAGCTGCCAGCTCGCTTCCTGCTGGTCCAGTTCCGCCAGGCGGACGGCCGCCTCGTCGCCCCACAGTTCGCGCCGCTGTTGCGCACGCTGCTGCACGGAAGCATCGGTCGCCGCCAGTTGCTCGCTCTGCGCAACGGCGAGCTGGAAATCCGTGCTCGCTTCGCGCACCGCGCGCTGCTGGGGATCCTGCTGCCGGTCGAGTTCGGCCAGTCGCTGCGCGCGAGTCTGCGCACTGAGCGAGGTATCGCGGACCAGCGCAAGCCGCGTGAGCGTCTGCTCAGCGTAGTCCTGTTCCTCGCCGAACCAGGTTCGCGCGAGCTCGATTCCCAGTTCGCGTTCGCGCAATTCGCGCAGACGCTGCAGATCGGCGCGCAGATCGCTGCTGCGCCCCAGCGTCGCACTCGCACGCTGCAGCTCGACATAGCGGTCGAACAGGCGCGTGACCTCCGCAAGCGCACTCGCGTCGAGCTGCGGCTGGGTCTGCAGCCAGGCCAGCAGGTCGGCACGGATCTGTTCGGGACTGCGCTCGCCGAGGCGGGCGAGGAAATAGTCGAACAGCCGTCGCAACTCGCGATCAGCGACCAGCCGTCCGCCCGCATCGAGGCGCACGCCACCGTCGACATCAGTGCCGCGCAGCGAATCATCGCGTGCGGCGGTGCCCGACTGCGGCGGTCGCTGCGCGGCGCTAGTCATCGCGTCATCGGGCCGCGGCGCGGCCGCGCGCGGTGCAAGGTCAGCCGCGCGCACATCGCCCGCGCGCGGCTTCGGCAGCGGCCGCGCAGACATGAACCACGACAGGAACAGCAGCAGCCCGCACAGGGCCGCTGCCGTTGCAATTGCGCGCTTGTTCACAATCCGGCGGATTTCAGCCGGTTGGCCTGGGCACGCAGCACACTGACCGGATCCGACGCGAACAGGCCGCGCAAGGCGAGCACCTGATTCACTTCGTCCAGGTGATTCCAGGCGTAGTCGTCACGCAGCACGACGCCCAGATGGCTGGAACAGCGCCCGACCAGGCCATCGTTCGCCTCGAAGCCATAGAACAGACCACCAGCGCCCAACAAGGCATCGGACGCGTCGAAGATATTGGTCAGCACCGACGTGCCGCCGATCGAGTAGTAGCGCACGCCGTTGACGACGGCCGCGCCCTGGCCGCAGCTACTGGTCGGAATACCCTGCGGATGCAGCGCATTGAATGCGTTCGATCCGGCGCTATTGAGCGAAGCCAGCGCACCCAGCGCGTACTGCGGATCGCTATTGCCCGACAGAAAGCCCAGGAACCCGCCGAGCGCGTCGACGAAGCCCGCGACCAAAGGCCGCAGCGGCGAACCCGGCGGCAGAGCCGAGTTGAGTGCATCAGCGACCTTGCTGCCCTTGTGTGGCGCGCCGACCGACGTGATCGACGCGACCAGGTCCGGGCGCACCGAGGCGACGTAGCGGATCGTCGGCCCGCCGTGACTGTGACCGATCAGGTTGAACTTGCCGTCGCCGTACAGCGCACGCAGATGATCAAGATCGCGGATCAGCTGCTCGCCGCGGACGGCGCTGGAATTTGCTGCAGCAACACTGGCGACATAGACCTTCGCGCCGCCGGAACGCAGCTGCGACGGTATGCCGTACCAGTAGTCGTAGACGCCGAGCAGACTGTCGAAACCGAGCAGGCCGTGTACGAGCACGATCGGATGACGGGTCTGGGTATAACCGGACTGCGCCGCGACCGGAGCCACGACGCCAAGACACAACAGGACGCCGAGCAGGCGTCCGAACAGGTGGCGCATCATACTTCCCTCTCCCAAGGGAAGCCGCGGACTCGACCGGTAGTGCCGGCATCAATCCCGAAATGAAGCTCCTGCCGCGCGGATGATTTCCGTCTTCGGCGGGCCGCGAGCGGCCACTTCTGTCAACCGGCGCATAGCGCGAGAGTCAGGGCTCTCCCCGCATGACGAACGATGGTTGGATTGCCGGCGCAAAACGCGGCGGCCTGGCGACTCTACACAGGTCAAACGCTGATTTCAAACGTGCGTTTCATTGTGGCGAAGGCTGCCGGGCAGCACGCTCGCCTGCGTGCTGGCTGGCCCGGATGTCTCACACCGGTTCGTAGCGTGGCCGTCGAGACATGGTCCTGATGTGCGCTGCGGACTGCAGTGACGGCGGAGGCATAGTCGACCCTCCGTCGAGCCAACACGAGGGGACCGCGCGCGGCAGGGCGAGTCTGTCGGCGGCCGCAGTAGATGCGGTGCGAGAAATCCCGGCTAGAGCTGGCGATCCTCGGCGACGAACTTGCCGTCCGTCACGAGATGCGCCGCACCCTGCGCATCGACCAGCCGGAAGCTGAAATGCCCGGCGTAGCGCTTGCTCGTCACGGTCTCGACTTCGAACAGATTGCCCGCGTGATCTTTGTCGAGCGTGTATTCGGCATCCGGATCGCCGCCCATCATCTTGACGCCTTTGACGAAACGCACGTCGCACTCGGCGCGCGAGAACGACTTGCTGTCGAGCTTCATCGGCTTGCCCGCCACCAGGCCGCTGCAGATGATCGACAGCCGATCCACCGGTGTCTTCGGCGGCGGATACGCGCTTCCGCCTTGCGTCGTCGCGCTCAACGAAAAGCTGCCGCTCGCATTGCCGATCGGCACGAGCGTGATGCCGTCGTCGTCGCTCGTGAATGAGGTGCCGTCGATCCGGGCACTCAGCGACTGAGGTTCGCTGGCGGTGGCGATGAAAGAACAAGCAAGCGCAAAAAACAGAAGCGAGCCGGGCAGGATTCGCATTGTCGTCTCCAGGAAGTTCGCTTTGAACTACGTGAATCGGCCGAGGACCATGACACGCCGCCAACAGCCGCGCTCCTGCGACGCCCCTGGATGCCTACTCGTGTCATCCGAGCAGCCAATCCCCAGCACTTCATGAGGCCAGCAGCAATTCCAAAAAACTTGTAAATAATTAGCTATTTATAAACAAGGCATACCATTCAGGCGCAACGCCGCGCCCACGCCACAATCCTCGTATGCAACGCATCGAGCCCGTCAAACAGCGCAGCGGGACCGGGCTGCAGGATGATCGGCGACTTGATCTCGTGGAGTTCGCCGTTGCGTACGGCGGGAATCGCGTCCCAGCCGGGGCGCGCGGCGACGGTCGCGGGGCGGAAGCGTTTGCCGCACCAGGAGCCGAAGATGATGTCCGGTGCACGGCGCGCGACCTCGAGCGGATCGGCGAGGATGCGGTCGCGCGCGAGCGATTTTTCGGCGCGCTCTGGAAAGATGTCGTCGCCACCGGCGATGCGGACCAGTTCGGCGACCCAACGGATGCCCGTGATAGGCGGCTCGTCCCATTCCTCGAAATACACGCGCGGCCGCTTCGGCAACGCGGCGGCCGCGGCACTGATCGCAGCAATGTGCGCCTGCGCACGCTGCGCGAGGGCTTCGCCGGCATCGGCGCGGCCAACCATGCCGGCAAGGCGGCGGATATAGCCGAGTATTCCGGCCACCGAGCGATGGTTGCTGATCCAGACTTCGATACCGGCCTTGATCAGATCACGCGCGATATCGGCCTGGATATCGGAAAACCCGATGACCAGGTCGGGCTCGAGCTTGAGGATCTCGCCAATCTTCGCGCTGGTGAACGCCGACACCTTCGGCTTCTCCTTGCGCGCGCGCGGCGGGCGCACCGTGAAGCCGGAGATGCCGACGATGCGGTCTTCCTCGCCGATCGCGTAGAGGACTTCGGTAGGTTCTTCGGTCAGGCAAACGATGCGCGAGGGGTACATACGGTGTCAGGAAACCTCTGAACAAGGTGGGACAAGCTTTTGCTTTCGGAGCCCCCTTGAGTCAAGGGGGCGGCCAAACGCCTGCAAAGCAGGCGTTTGGCGGGGTTGTGGTGATCTGGTGTAGATCACAAGAGCGACACTCCGAAACCTTGTTCAGAACTTCCCGAATCACGGATACAGCATGCGCTGGCGCCAGGTGCCGTCGACGAGTTCGAAGCGCTGGCGTTCGTGCAGGCGGAACGTGGCGCCGTACCAGAATTCGATCAGGTCGGGCCGGACCAGATAGCCGCCCCAGTGCGGCGGCCGTGGCACGTCGCGGCCGGCGAATTCGGCGTCATAGGCGGCAATGCGCTCCTCGAAGTCGCTGCGTGCCGGCAGGGTCTGCGACTGCAGCGAGGCCCAGGCGCCGATCTGGCTGCCGCGCGGACGGCTCGCGAAATAGGCGTCGGAGTCGGCCGCGGACAGTTCCTCGACCGCCCCTTCGATGCGCACCTGGATGCCGTCGCGCAAATGCTTCCAGTGCAGGCACAGCGCGACCATCGAATTGGCCGCGAGCTCGTGTGCTTTCGCGCTCGTGTAGTTGGTGAAGAAACGCAGGCCGTCCGGCCCCGTACCCTTGAGCAGCACGATGCGCGAATGCGGCCGGCCACGCGCGTCGACGCTGCTGAGACTCATCGCGTGCGGCTCCGGATCGCCGCCGGCGGCGGCTTCGGCCAGCAGGGCATCGAGTTCGTTGAGCGCTTCAGGACAGAGGTTCACGGCGTCTCTCCGGCGAAAACGACGATGCTATCACGCAGGATTCAAGGTGCTGTGCCGGTGCTCTGGATCACGCGGGCGAACTGGGCGAAATCCAGCGGCTTGGTCAGGTAGTGATCGGCGCCGGCGGCGAGCGCAGCCGTGCGCGCCGACTCGGTGGCGCTGGCCGAAAGCGTCACTATGCGGCCTTTGTAGCCTTGTGAACGCAACTGGAAGACTGCCGCATTGCCCGACAGACCGGGCAGCTCCACGTCGACGAGAACGATATCGGGCACCTGCTGCGCGACCGCGGCCAGCGCCTCCGCAACGCTGTCGGCCTGGCGCGTGGTGACGCCCATGTCACCAAGCAGAACCTCCAGCAATGCCGCAATGTCCGGATCGTCGTCGACGACCAGCGCGGTAAGGCCACGCTTACGCTGCACCAGCGCAAGCGGCGGCAGGCCGGTTCCACCCAGCGGCCTCAACGCTACGCGAAACGTGCTGCCCTGCCCCGGCGTGGAGTCCAGTTCCAGTACGCCATTCATGCGCTCGACCAGCCGCTTGACGATGGACAAGCCCAGTCCTGCGCCGCGCGAACCGTGCTGCGCGCCGCGGTTGAACGGCCTGAAAATCTTTTCCCGCGACGCCGCATCGATGCCCAGGCCGGTATCGCTGACCTCGAGTACCAGCATGCCGCCGTCCCAGCCAAGCTGCGCGCGCACATAGCCACGCACGGTATAGCGCAGCGCGTTGGACAGCAGGTTGATCGCGACCTGACGCAGTTTCACCGCGTCGAACAGTGCCTCGGCGGGCGGCGCGGCACCGGCGTCGACGACCAACGCAATACCTTTCTCAGCCGCGAGCGGACGGAACATCGCGTCGAGATCGGCCACGAGCGCGGCCAGGTCCAGCGTGGCCGGATCAAGCAGACTTTCGCCCGCTTCGCCGCGCCCGTATTCGAGCAGGTTCTCGGCCAGCGCAAACAGATAGCTCGCATTGCGGCGCAACGCCGACAGCGCCTGCCCGCGCACGGCGCTGCCGTCGCGCTCGAGCAGGTGCAGGTAGCCGAAGATAGACGTCAGCGGCGTGCGGAACTCATGGCTCAGCGTTGCGATCAGCGCGTTCTTCAGCGCGTTGGCTTCCTCCAGCTGCGCACGCTGCTGTTCCAGTTCGCTCTTGATCTGGCGCAGCCGCGCGAGCGTACGTGATTTGTCGATACCAGCCAGCACGGCTTCGTTGCCGAGTTGCTGCTGTGCCTGGGTGCGGCCGTGCTCCTCGCGCGCATCGAGCAGCAGCAGATGGAACCGCTCGCCGTCCGGCACCAGGTGCACATGCATGTGCCGGCCATCAGCGAGTTCCACGAACGGCAGGTCCTGGGTCTGGTCCAGCGGCAGGCCCAGCAACAGGTCCTGCAATTGGCGCACGAGTCCGTCCGTCGCTTCCGCGGCGAGGCCGTGATACGCGGCGTCGCCCTGGATGTCGACGAGCTGCCACTGCGCATCGAACGTCAGCAGCAGGGGCCGCGAACGGGCGCGCAGCCAATCATCGAGATACGTTTCGACCGCGGTCGGAAGCGCACTCACGGCGCGAGCTTCCGCGCGAGTTCGGCAAAGCCGGCCTCGACGCCGTCGCCGCTCAGCGCACTGGTCTCGAACACGGCAAGACTGCGGCGGATCTCGGCCAGTACCGCCGGCGCCACTTCCCAGCGATCCACGAGATCGAGCTTGTTGACGAACAGTACGCAGGCCGGATCAGCGATGGTGTCGCGTGCCTGCATAGCCAGATTCAGTGCCGCGCGCAGGCTGGCTTCGCGCGTGCCGTCGGCAACGAGGATCAGGCCGCTCGCACCACGCAGATAGTTCTGGTTGAGGTTGTCGAGCACCGCCTTGCCGGCGATGTCCCAGATCACGAGCTTGATGTCGGTGCCGGGCGCCGGACTGACGACACGGCTGTCGACCTTGACGCCGACCGTGGTCAGGTACTTGTCGGAAAACGTGCTGCGTACATAGCGCGTGACGAGACTGGTCTTGCCGACGCCGAAGTCGCCAAGCATGCATACCTTGCGTGCGAACTCGCTCATTCGTCCTCCGGCGACGCGTCCAGCCACAAGCTGGCGGCCCGCTCGCCGATTGTAGGCGGGTTAGTCGTTGCTTCGTCAGTCTCGGCCTGCAGGCTCGCGGCAGGAACACCTGCGTTGCGCAGTTCGGCGCACAGCCAGCGAGCGCGGCGCTCGCGCAGCTCGCTGTTGGTCGCGCTGGTGCCGGGTTCGTCGTTGTGGCCGCGGCACTGCAAGCGCAGCGGCACCTGCAACTGCTGAGCGAGTTCGCGCAGACGCAGCACGCTTGCCAGCAATGCCGGCAGTTCGTCCGTATCGCGCTGCTCGGTTTCGCGCAGGAAATGCACGCGCAGGCCGGGCAACGCCTGCACCCGGCAGTCCCATTCCGCGCGCAGGCCGGCCTGGGCATCGCTGGCGATGCGCAGCAGCGACGTATCGACGGCCGTCACGCCGGGCACGCGCTCGGCCTGCTCGCGTGCGCGCGCCGCCCACGCCGCGTCCGCCTCACCGCTGAGGTTCAGCACGCCAGCCTGCACGGCACTTTCCACACCCGCAGGAGGAACCAGCAGCCGGCGCGCGCGCCGTAACACGATGGCGTCGTCAGTGGAGATGTAGCCACGCAGATCCAGCTGCAGCTCAACGCCCGGCGGCAGCAAGGCGCCGATGTCCGCATGCGGTGGCTGTGCCGCGGCGTCGATCAGGCCGCGCACGCGTATGCGTCTGCCGATATCGCCATCGACACGATCCAGGTGCAGGCCGGGCCAGTTCGACAAGGCCTGCGTAACCGCGTCGAGACGGCCCTGCCATTGCCGTTGGCGCCACTCCCAGCCGATCAGCAGTGCCAGCGCCAACAGGGCGAGCAGCAGCAGCGGCCAGCGGCGCGGCACCGAAGCCGTTTGTGCCGAGGCTTGTGCGAGCGCGTCGACTTCGATGCGGTCCAGGCGCAGGCTCTCATGCAGCTGCGTCTGCGTTGCCGGCGTCAATTCCTGCATCGTCTGCGGTGTATCGCCGAACCAGGCATGGATCTGCTCCAGTCGCTCGCGCAGCACGGTGCGCAGCTCTGCCGGCGGTGCGCCGCGCACGAAGGCGGCGAGATTCGCGCGCGGCCCGGGCAATACCCAGACCAGATGTTCGCCGACGCTGGCCGAATCCAGGCTGCCGCGATCTTCGCCGTTGCCGACCGAATCGCGCACGAAGTCGCCGATCGCCGTGAGCATGCCGGCGATCGCGTCGGCATCGAGATCCGCCAGGTCCGGCGCGGACACGCGCGCGAGCACGAGACCGCTGTTCCGATCGATCAGGAACAGGTGATCAAGCCGGTAGCGCAACGCACGGCGCATCGCGACCTGCGCATACGGCAGTCCCGTACGCCAGGACTCGATACGCCAGCGCAGGCCCCGCGGCGTGAAACTCGACTCCAGCGCGCGATTGAAGCTGTCGTTGAAATCGCGCATCGCCTCGGCGATGGCCTTGCGGATCGCCGGGCCTATGACCGGGAACAGCGCTTCCACGATGGTGTCACGCTGCGACTGCACGGCGGCGCCGAGCGCGTCGGCAACGGGCGCGGCGAGCGCCTGGGCGAGCCTGTGGCGGCCCTTGCCCTGCTGCGCTTCGCCCAGCAGCGTCGGTAGCTGGTGAGCAAGATCGGCGTGGTTTGCCTCGAGCACCGCCACGCGCCGGGCCTGCGCACCGAGCTCGGCAAGCTCGTCGCCGACGATCAGCTGCTTGAGGCGTTCATGATCGCCCACGGCGCGCCGGCCGCGCGGTCAGACCGGACCGGGGAGATCGAAATCGCCCTTGAGCCGCAACGCAACTTCGGTCAGCAATCCGGCCAGGTCGTCGCGACCGACCTTCTCGCCGCGCAACTCGTCGCGCGAACGCGTCAGTGACTGGGTCAGACGTACGGCCTGTTCCTTCAAAGCCGCATCGAGTTCGGCCAATGCCGCGCGCAGGCGCTCCTCTCCGTGGGAGAGTTCGTGGTTCAGCGTATCAATCGCAGCGGTGAGTTCGCTGCGCTGCGTACGTGCGCTTTGCAGCAGACGCGTCTCCAGATCGTCCGTCGCCGCAGCGCGATCGGAGACTTCCTGGCGCAACGCGCGGCCGATTTTCTCGACCTGCTCGTCCAGACGCTTGTCGAGCTGCGCGAAGCGGCGCTCCTGGTCCTGGCGCAGTCCTTCGAAATCGGCCTCGATGCGCTGGTTGAGCTCCTGGAAGCGGCGTTCGTAGTCGCGCATCTGGCCGCCGAACAAGATGTCGCGGATCTGGTCGACGTTGCGGTCTGCGCCGCCGGGATCGGACGCGGGGGACTTGCTGTCACTCACTGAATTCTCCATCGCACCTGCCGATGTCGCCGCGCGATCACGCGGAGCGGCCGGCATGGTTGCGGCGCTACGCGTATTGTCGGCAATCTGCTGACGCTTGCTGGACATGATCGTGCTCTCCACTGAGCGCTGCACCCGACCACCATCGCATCACGACTGTTCGAGGCGGTAACCGTGCTGGTAGACCGCGGTCAGGCGCCAGCCATGTTCGCCGCCCAGCTCAAGTTTCTTGCGCAACCGGCTGACATGGGTGTCGACGGTGCGCGTGGATACTTGCGCACTCATGTTCCAGACGTTTTCGAGCAGCGCATCGCGGCTCACAATACGGCCCTGGCGGCGGAACAGATACGTCGCGAGGTCGAACTCCCGCTGGGTCAGCTCGATGTCGCGCCCTTCGATAGTGACACGGCGGCGCATAAGGTCGACATAGTACGGCGGGATCGTCAGGTCGGTGCTGGCCTCCGTGTCCACGCCACGCCGGCGCAGTACGGCGGCCACGCGGGCGAGCAACTCGGCCTGCTTGGGCGGCTTGACGACGTAATCGTCGCCGCCGCTTTCCAGTCCTTTGACAATGTCTTCGTCGTGTGAACGCGCGGTGAGGAAGATCACCGGCAGTTCCGCGTTGGTGGAGCCGCGAATCCACGCCAGCACGTCCAGTCCCGTCGCGTCCGGCAACATCCAGTCCAGCAGCAGCAGATCGACCGCTTCGATACCCAGACGACGCCGGAATTCATTGGCGTTGCGGAATACGCGGGGCGTATACCCGGCGCGCTCAAGCCACAAGGAAATCAGCTCGGCCTGATCGGCATCGTCCTCGAGAAAACCGATGACAATTTCGTGCTTACTCATGCAGCGGCTTCCCGCGCAAGCCTCCGGCCCATTCCGTGCTCCTTATTCGACAACGAAGTTCACGCGCATGTTGACCCGCCACTCCTTGACCCGGCCATCGTCGTCGGTGACGACCTTGATCTCGTTGACCCAGGCGCCTTTCAGGTTCTTGACCGTGGTGGCGACCTTGAGCAGTCCCGACTGGACGGCATCGTCGATGCTCTTGGGTGACGACGAACTGACTTCAATGACCTTGGCAATGGACATGACTGCTCCCTATCTGGGCCAGGCACTGGCGGTGAATAAGTTTCCGTGTTTGTGCGGGCAGAGTGTAACAGTATGCAACGCCACTGCCACGGCGGCCGCGACCACCCGGATTTGCGCATTGCAGCATGGATTTTCTGCGGCAATCGTCGCCGCGGCAATCAGACAGAGGAAGTGGGAAACGCCTTCAGCAGCGGCGCATAGCCGGCGCGGAAATCCGGGAAGCGCAGCGTATAGCCGGACGCGCGCAGACGACCGTTGCGCAGTCGCTTGTTGCCGACGGCGCGTTGCCCGGCGCTCTGTTCCGCTGCAGGCGGCGGCAGGCCAAGCTGCCGCGCGATCCATTCCTGCACTTCGGCCACGGGCGCGGGGCAATCGTCACTGATCACATAGCAGGACGCCGGTTGCGGCAGCGCGAGCAGATGCACCAGCGCGCCGGCGGCATCATCCACATGAATACGATTGGAAAATTCGGATGCCAGCACCGGCCGGCGTGCACTGCCATTGGCGATCTGCGCGACGAGACGGGTTCGGCCCGGACCGTAGATGCCGGAGCAACGCGCGACCGTCGCCTGCGCCATCCCGGCCAGGCGCTGCTCGGCCTGCAACAACAACCGGCCGTTGAACGCGAGTGGCCGGCAGGGACTGTCTTCGTCGACCCATGCGCCGCCATGCTCGCCGTAGACAGCACTCGACGATACGAACAGCAGCCGGTTGATACGGACACGGCGCTGCAGCGCGTCGACGAGGTGAGCCAGGCCGTCGATGAAAAGACCCTGGTAGGCCGCCTCGTCGCGCTGCCCCGGCGCGGGCAGGAAAACGACGTCACTGATGTCATCCGGCAGGTTGCGCAGCGAAGCAGGATCGGAGAGGTCGGCCCGCAGCGGTTGCAGCGCCGACGGCAACGCGGCGGTACTGCGGCGCAGGCCATAGACGCGGCGTCCGTCAGCCGCCAGTTGCAGGCCGGCGCGTATGCCGACGTCGCCGCAGCCAGCCAGCAGCACGGCGCCGGTGGGATTCACGCGGGAGCCTGCGCCGTCGCGGATTCGTCGGACGGCGGCGAGACATCCGGCGCAACCGGCGGGCGCGGCAGGTAACGTAGCCAGAGCAGGAACATGATCAGCGCATCGAGCACGATCAGAGCCTGCCAGATATAGCTATGGAACCACTCGAACCAGACCGAACTCCACTGGTGAAGATAGTAGAGACTGATGATGCGCACGAGGTTGAGGCTCTGGATCGCGAGCGTACCGAGCACGATGCCGACCAGCTTGTGTGACCAGCGCGCCGGAAACGCGATCATGGCCGACACGAGGATGATGACCGCCTCGATGCCGTTGCAGACGCGCTCGATGGAAACCGCGAGCCCCGTGCCGATGCTGAGGATGACCTTGCCCTGCGAGATCGCATCGCCGCCGAACAGCGCGATGAGCTTGGCCGAAATCGTCGCCAGCAAGGCATTGAAGGGGTCGATCACATGCACTTCGACCACGGTGAGCACGTCGAGCGTGAACAGCACCAGCAATGACGTAATGAAGAGCGCAAGAAATCGGAGCATGGCGGGAGCGGCGCGCGGAGAGGTCGCTAGCTTAAAGCAGAAACCTTGGGAAGTCGGTGGGAAGCAGCGTCCGCGAGGAAAACAGGGGCAGTAGCGTGAGAAAACAATAGACGCAGCGCCTGCTCATTTCTGACTTCTCCCCCCTCTTCCCTGCTGGCATATGCGCTGAGCGTGCCAGAATCCCCGTGCTAGCATCGGGCATATGAATCCCGCACCTAACCTGTTCCTGATCGGCCCGATGGGTGCCGGCAAGACGACCATAGGCAAGCGTGTCGCCGATCAGCTGCAGTTGCCGTTCCACGATCTCGACCACGTCATCGAAGCGCATACGGGCGCGGCCATTCCGCTGATCTTCGAACTCGAAGGAGAAGCGGGATTCCGCCGCCGCGAATGCGCGTCGCTGGCGGAGATGACGGCGTTGCGGGGCATCGTCCTCGCCACCGGCGGCGGCGCCGTGCTCGATGGGCACAACCGCGAACTGCTCGCGGCGCGCGGATTCATCGTGTATCTCGAAACTGCCGTCGACATCCAGCTCGCGCGCCTCGCGCGCGACCGCAAGCGTCCGCTGCTCGCCGCGCCGGACAGGCGCGAGCGCCTGGAGCAGATGGCGGCCCTGCGCAATCCCCTCTATCGCAGCATCGCCGACATGACCATCGTCTCCGAACACGAACAGGCCGGCCACGTTGCGGCCGACCTCTACCAGCGGCTGCAGCAGGAATGGCACCGCACCCCCGCTTCAGCCGCCGCATGAGCACAGCGCGGCAGCTCGACGTCGCGCTGGGGCAGCGCGGCTATCCCATCTGGATCGGTGCCGGCGTGCTGCGCGACGCAGCGCGCTGGCGTGCCGCGATCCGCGGCCGCCATGTGCTGGTCGTCAGCAATACCACTGTGGCACCGCTGTATCTCGACACGGTGCTCGCCGGCCTCGGCGGACTGCATAGTGCGCATCTGCTGCTGCCCGACGGCGAGCAGCACAAGTCGCTTGCGCGCTGCGGCGAAGTGCTCGAAGCACTCGCCGCGCTCAAGGCCAATCGCGACGCCTGCGTGATCGCGCTCGGCGGCGGCGTCATCGGCGATCTCGCTGGCTTCGCCGCCGCGTGCTGGATGCGCGGCATTGATTTCCTGCAGGTACCGACGACGCTGCTGGCCCAGGTCGATTCCTCGGTCGGCGGCAAGACCGGCGTGAACCTGCCGGCGGGCAAGAACCTCGTCGGCGCGTTCCACCAGCCGCGCGCCGTCGTCATCGATACCGATACGCTCAGTACCTTGCCTGAGCGCGAATACCGCTCGGGTCTGGCCGAAGTGGTCAAATACGGCGCCATCGGCGACGCGGCGTTCTTTGCCTGGCTGGAGGAGCATGCCGACGCGCTGTCCGCGCGCGACGGCGCCGCGGTCGCCGAGGCGATTGCGCGTAGTTGCCTGCACAAGGCGGGCGTGGTCGCACGCGACGAACGCGAAGACGGCGAACGCGCGCTGCTGAACTTCGGCCACACCTTCGGCCACGCGCTGGAAACGGCGTCGGGCTATGGCCAGCTGCTGCACGGCGAGGCCGTCGCGATCGGCATGCTGCTGGCGGCGCGGCTGTCGGCCGACCTGGGCCGCGCGCCGGCGGCGGATGCGGACCGTCTCGAACGGCTGCTGCTGCGCGTCGGCCTGCCAGTGGCGCTGCCTCCGGGCAGTGATGCCGAGGCGCTGCTGTCGCTGATGTATCTGGACAAGAAGAATCTCAGTGGCCAGCTGCGTCTGATTCTCTGGCGCGGCCTGGGTGCGGCGGAAATCGTGCCCGACGTGGCCGACGGCGCGATCCGGCACCGCCTGCGCGAGAACTGAACCGCGCCGACACCCTCACGGCTTACGCCGCTACAATCCCGCCCATGCGTATCTACATGCAAACACAGCCGGCCGCCGCCGAATCGCCGCGCTACTACGAAATCGTCCTGCAACAGGATCTGCTGGGTGGCTGGACCCTGTATCGCGAGTGGGGCCAGCAGGGCGGCCGCAGCAGCAGCAAGCGCGAGGTCTATCTCGAGCGTGACGACGCCCTCAACGCGTTCGCCCAGACCCGCGATGCCCAGGTAAAGCGCGGCTTCCGTGTCGTATTCAGTCAGGGCCTGGAGGCTCCGCATGTGCGTTGAAAGTTGCCGCAGCGCTGCCGTCCTGCTCGTATCGGGGCTGTTCGTACTGAGCGCCGCGACCGCGCGCGCTGCGGAGCAGGTGTTCGAGCCCGGCACCAAGCATGTCTGCGTACCAGCCGCCAGCGGCGAGGGCTGGGACTGCAATTCCGGCGAAAATCCGCCGACCGCACCGAAGGCTCCACGTGAGCCGCGCTTGCGCAGCAGCAGCGAAGTCCCCGCCGAAAGCGTCGCGGAACCGGCGTCAACAGTGCCGGCGGCCGAGCCCACGAGTCCCGGCGCACGCAGTGAACCGGCCGTTGCGCCGGCGCAGACCGGCAGCACGAGCCAGTCGGCACGTAGCGTACCGAACTACCTGCTCGCGCCAGATGCGCGGGAGTCCGCAGCCGAGACACCCACCCAGCCCGCGAGCGTCGCGGCGGAAACGCCTCGTAG
>JAAFHE010000120.1 GCA_013298265.1 Lysobacterales bacterium
GAACCCGGGCATTGCGCAGTATCTCGAACACGGCATGAGTGATGCCGGCGGAGTCGGTCAGGTCGAAGCCACCCGCCTCCATCTGAGTCGCAACATATACAATGTCACGTATCACGGCGAACAGCAGTTCGTTGACGCCGCGGATAATGCGGCCGTCGACGAAAGCCTGAGCCGGCGCGTGGCTCAGCTCGATCTTGATGCCGCGATCCTGCTGCAGCACCTGGATGTCGAAATCCGGATAACGGTCGAGCAAGGCGCGCGCGTCGTCGGTCTCGACACCCTGAGTCAGTACCGCCAGGGCGCAGCGGCGCAGCAGAGCGCGCACGCCACCGTGTGACGCATCGCGCAAGCGGGTGACTTCATTGCGGGAAAGCACATCCAGGCCGGCGGCCGGGGAAATGCGGGCCGACACGGTGGTCGGGCGGTTCTGGGTCTTACTGTCTGGGCTCATGGACTTCCATCGTGTACGGGCGGCCGCCACGCCTTCGCGGCGGCCGCGGGGATCAGCAGCGAGCCCGCCGCCGGCAGATCGGAGCCCTGCCGGGCGTTGGCTTCTGAAAGATTGCGGAACGCCGTGTCCCGCGCCCCGGGGGGCTCTCTATGCGTCTCCCCAGCATTCCGCAAGCTGAACCGCGCGTCAACTGCGCCCGGCCCGGCCTCCTTCTCAGCCTCATCCTTCGCGGGCGGGAACTCCGAAAACAAAGCACCGCGCAAATGAATTGCCGAAAATATCTTTAGTTACAAAAAATTAAATACACATTGTATGAAAAGGTCGAAATAGTGCCACGTTCGCCGAGCCCCTGGCTGGCGACTCCCGCAAAAAAAACCTCCGGCATCGCTGCCGGAGGTTTTTATTTGCGCAGCGCCGATACAGCGACGCGGCATTGAAGCATCACTTAGAACGAGTAACGCAGACCAACCTGGACCGCCCAGCGCGATTCGCCGATGTTGTCCTTGGTCACGAAGCTCTGCGCCGCGCGCGGGTAGCGGTAGATGTACTTGCCGGTTGCCGGATCGACGCCGCCGAACTCCGCGACGCCAAGACGCTGGCCGCCGTTACCGTTGAACGGTGCTTCCTCGATGTGGCCCCACTTCTTGTTGAGCAGGTTGGTGAAGTTCAGGATGTCGATCCAGAGTTCACCCTTGTTGCCCTTGAAGAAGCCCGGCACTTCCTGCGAGAAGCGCAGGTCGACCTGGTTGATCCACTTGCTGCGCGCGCTGTTGCGGCTGACGACCTGACCGCGATGGCTGTTGAGGAACTCGTTGCTCTGCACGTAGTTCCAGAACGCCGTTGCCTGAGCCTGGTCGGCGAAGATCACGTCGTTCGCGTCGACCGGCACGTAGAACAGGTCGTTCCCCGCGTTGCCGTCGCCGTTGGCGTCGTTGGAGAAGGTGTAGCTGTACGGACGGCCCGAACGCGCTTCGTAGAAGCCCGAGACGGTGGTGTTGTAGTCACCGAAGAATGCGTGACGCCAGCTCAGTACCGTGCTGAAACGCTGCTGGATTTCCGATGCGGCCGTCGCGGCCACGTCTTCATTGGCGTTGTACACCGCCAGCGAGTTCCAGTTCGACAGTGCGACCGACGAGGATCCGACGTTGGTTTCGGTCGAATTGCCGTAGGAGTAGCCGATCTTGCCGGCCCAGCCGTTGGAGAACGGCTTTTCCAGCGACAGGGTCAGATTGCTGGCCTTGCCATCATGCGTATTGCGCAGCAGCACCACGTCGCCGAACGACTGGTTGCGGCGGGAGCGAGCCGTCGTTCCTGCATTGATGTTGCCCCAGAACGCGTCGCGGCCATCCGGCAGCTTGCCGGTGGACGAGCCGAGGTTCAGGTAGTTGAACTGCACGCCGTCACGCACGTCGAGGTACAGGTACTCGGCGGACGCGACCAGGCCCATCCACGGCAGTTCGTGATCCAGCGCGAGCGAACTCTTCCACACCGACGGCGCGTGGAAGTTCGGCGTCATCAGCGAGATCGTCTGCAGTACCGGCGAACCGGCCGGACGCGGCTGGTTGAACGGATCGGCCGAGAAATCGGTGCCGGTATTGGCGCGGAAGGTCGAGAACAGCAGGCCGTTGTTGCTGTAGGAGTTCGACAGCCATACGCCCGGGCTGCCGCCCTGGAACAGGCCGACGCCGCCGCGCAACTGGGTCGGGCGCGAGGTATCGAAGGTGTAGTTGAAGCTCGTGCGCGGCTGCCAAACTTCCAGGCCGTTGACCGTGGAATTGTTGGGGTAATTGAAGGTCGGCTCGACGCGCGCGTTGAACAACGGGAAGTCGTCGGTCACGAAGCGGTCAAGACGCACACCGAACTGCCAGGACAGGTTATTGGTGACCTGCCAGGTGTCCTGCGCGAAAAAGCCCCACTGCTGCAGCGCCCAGTTGGCTGCGGCATTGGCCGCGTCACCGCCGATCGGCGCGTTGAGCTGATAGCCCACGCCGCCGGGCAGCAAGCCGCCGGTGTAGCCGGAGGGCAGTGGCGAATAGCGACCGGTCTGGAAGTCCGCAATGCTCGCGAATGCGTAATTGCCGTAGAAGTCCTGCAGGAACAGGTTGAACGTATCGTTCTTCTTGTAGTCCAGGCCGAACCTGATGTCGTGGTCGCCGATGAACCAGTTGCCGGCCCAGAACGCGTTGACGCTCTTCACGTCGAGGGCGTTGGCCTGGCGCGAACGCTCGGAACCGAGGAACACCGTGGTGTTCGGCGCGCCGTTCAGGCCAGCGACCGCGATGGCCATGGCGGGCAGGTTGGACGTACGCAGCGATTCGTTGGTGTACTTGCTGTAAGACACCGACGCTTCGGAGGAGAAATTCTCGCTCCAGTCGTTGTACATGTTCAGCGCGTAGTTTTCGAAGTCGTAGGTCTTGTCATACCACCAGGACGACAGCGACACCTGGCCGCCGGTCAGGCGTTCCAGCACTGGCACCGAGGATTCCGTCTTGTTGTAGCGGAAGCTCGCGCGGTGATAGTCGTTGATGTTCCAGTCGAATTTGGCGAGGTACTTCTTGTCGGTCAGGTCGCCTGACGGGCTCAGGGAGCCGGCGTCGAAGCCGTAGCGCTCGCGCGCAATACGGCGAATGTCGTCGATCTGCGCCTGGGTGATGCCGGCTTCGTTGGTTGCGCCCGAACCACGCACGCCGACGTCCGGCGCCACGTTGGTACGCTCGAATTCTTCGTAGTTAATGAAGAAGAACAGCGTGTCCTTGAGGATCGGCCCACCAAGGGTGAAGCCCTTGTTGGTCTGCTTGCCAAAGCCTGTGAACGCTGTGCCTGCTTCGTTGTCGCCGACCAGGTCAGGATCGCGGTAGGTGAAATAGACCGATCCCTTGAATTCATTCGTACCGCTCTTCGTGACGGCGTTGATCGACGCGCCGACCGCGCGCGAATTGGTCACGTCGAAGTTGGCGGTGGAAATGTTGAATTCTTCAATCGTATCGATCGAGATCGGCTGACTGCCGGTCTGCGACGGCAGGCCGGTCGATTCCAGGCCGAATTCGTCGTTGGTCGAAACCGCGTCGATCTTGATGTTGTTGTAGCGCGAGTTCTGGCCGACGGCGGAGATTTCGCCGCGTTCCTTGTCAGTCTGCACGATACGCGGATCGATGCGGACATAGTCCTGGATGGAACGCGAGATCGACGGGAACGCCTGGATCTGCTGATTGGTTACATTGGTGGACAAGCCCTTGTTGTCGGCCAGAAAGGTCGGCGACAGGGTGGTTGCTGTGACTTCGACCGCCTCCAGCGTCGCGGCATCCGCGCCGAGGGTCAGGTCGATCGTCGTATCTTCGGCCAGCTTCAGGTAGACATCGCCGCGCTCAGCCTTGCTCAGGCCGCTCTTCTCGGCATCAACCAGGAACGGGCCGCCAACACGCAGGCCGCGCGCCACAAAGCGGCCGTCGGCATCCGTCGTGACCGTCTTTGTCGTGTTGGAGGGAACGTGGACGATTTCCACGGTCGCGCCTGCCACCGGACTACCGGAGCTGTCGGTAATACGGCCCGACATACCCGCCGACGTGTTCTGAGCAAAGCCTGGCGAGGAAGCCAGCAGCGATGCGAGCACCAGCGGGAGGACTCTGACACGGAGTCGCTTGTTCATCGTTTCACCCTTGGGTTGCGTGCAAATTGTTACAGTCGTTGGTCGAACGGAAACCGCGCGGCGATGATCCCATCGTCGTGCGCGGTTAGCAGGTGACCTTGATTTCAACTTACCTAGGAGCCTGACCCGGCGAATCCGTACGCCGACGACCCCATTAACGGCAGTTTAACAGCAATACATTACAGATTGGCAAAGCCCCCCGCACTTATTCGCTTGACGTATCAGACTCACTGAGATACCGCATTCACAGGTATCGCGCGCGCTTAGATCCCTTGAGACGCGTCAGGTCGAGGCGAATCAATCCATCCACACACCCGCCAAACTGCGGATCGATGCCGAACGCAAGAAAGCGCACGCCGTCGGGTTCGCACAGGTCCACGTACTGGCGATAGAGCGTCGGTATCGACTGATCCGACACCGCGAGCTGCTGCTTAAGCATCGACAGCGCCTCCCTCGCGTCCTTACCGTCCAGTGCTGCATCGGCTTCGCGCGCGACCGCTGGCGAGATCTGAAACGGGTTCTTGGCCTTGGCAAGCTGATCGGAATCCGCAAAGAAGCGGCCATGCGTGTGCACGATGAGTTCGCGTACCGGCAGCGGCAGACTGGCCGACAGGCTCACGGGACCGAACAGATAGCGGATCTCGGGGCGCTTGCGCAGAAACGCGCCGATGCCCTGCCACAGGTAGTCCAGACTGCGCGATCCCCAGTAGGCCGGCTGGATGAAGCTGCGGCCGAGTTCCACCGCATCCTGCAGGAAGGTGTCCGCGGCAGGCGCGTAATCGAATAGCGAAGCCGAATACAGGCCGTCCATGCCGTGTTCGCGCAGAATCGTGCGTGATTCGCCGAGACGGTAGGCGCCGACGACGGCGAGGGCTTCGTCATCCCACAGCACGATATGCCGGTAATGCGCATCGAAACGATCGAGATCGCGCCGATTGCCGGTACCTTCGCCGACGCGACGAAATGCCAGCTCGCGCAGGCGGCCAATCTCGCGCATGACCGGGCAGTCGGGCTGCGCATCGAGAAGCAGGATGCGCTTGCCATCGGTCGTTGCGCCGAGCACTTCGGCACGTTCCTTCAAGGCCTTGCGCACGGCCAGCGGCGATTCCGGGTGCGCGATCGCGGTCGACGTGGTGAACTGGTTCGGTCGGCGCTTCGCTAGCTGGTAGACGTGGCGACGCATGGCCTTGGCCAGTTGCTCGGGGCTGGCGCCCTCGCGCTCCAGCGCCTGTGGCGGAATCGCCTGGCCGATCGTGAAGCCGATCCGCATCTTTCGGGCGCCGAACATCTCGCGCGCGAGCAGCAGCGCAGACAGCGGCTTGGCGAGCATGGACACGCCATAGAACAGCGGCGAATTGTGCGCGCCGATGTGCACCGGCAGCACGGGCGCCCGGATCTTGCGCGCCATACGCAGGAACCCCGGCGACCAGCGCCCGTCCCGCACTCCATTGGGGCGCATGCGTGACACTTCGCCAGACGGAAACACGATCAGCGCCTGGCCGGCGTCGAGCGCGCGATAGGCCTCGCGCATGCCGCCGGGTGCACTGTCGTCGCCGCCGAAGACGTTGATCGGCAGGAGCAGCGAACGCAGCGGCGTGAGGTGCATCAGCACGTCGTTGGCCAGGATACGCACGTCGCGCCGCACGCTGCCGACGAGCTGCAACAGGCTGAGCGCATCGAGCGCCCCGAGCGGATGGTTGGCTACGATCACGACCGGTCCGTCGACCGGGATGTTTTCGCGATCGGTGTTGGCGACGCTATAGCTCAACTCGAACCGCTCGAGCGCGTGTTCGATGAATTCGAACCCAGTATGCCCTTGCAGCGCTGCCAGGGTGGCATTGACCTGCTCCTCGCAGACCACCTTGCGCAGTAGGCTGACCATGGGCTGGGAGAATCGGCGGGCCGCGCCCTCTGCCAGCCGCGGAAATTTCTCGTACAGGCTGCGTTCGACGCTGATCACGACCCATCTCCGTCTCGGTTCGAGCGATGCTCGACGGCGAATGTTACAGGCGTTTGAATCGAGCCTCTATTCAGTCTGCACCGATCGCCTCAAAGCGGCGTCACATGGAGATACTTGGCAATGCCGTCGAGCAGCATCTGCACCGATAGAGCGATGAGAATCATGCCCATGAGCCGTTCGAGCGCGGTCAGCACGCTCTCACCGAGCAAGCGGTACAGGTAAGTGGCCGACCAGAGTATGAGCGCGGTCGCCAGCCAGGCCGCGAACAGCGCCATCGCCCATTGCGGCAACTTGCCGGGCTGGGTATTGGTCAGCAGCAGCAGCGCCGCCATGGCCGACGGTCCCGCCACGCCGGGAATCGCCATCGGCACGATAAAGGGCTCACCGCCTTCCGCATGACCGAAGATGCCTCCCTCCTTCGGTGGGAACACCATCTTTACGCCGATCAGGAACAGGATGATGCCGCCAGCGATGCTGACCGACTCCTGTTTGAGCTGCAGCAGCTTGAGTATGTATTGCCCACCCAGCAGGAAGGCAAACAGCACCAGCAGCGCGATCAGCAGTTCGCGCAACAGCACCAGGCGGCGACGCTCGGGCGCGACTCCCTTGAGCAGGCTCAGAAACACCGGAATGTTGCCGAGCGGATCCATGATCAGGAACAGCAGAATCCCTGCCGACACCGTGCTCATCTGGCTGTCCATCGCTACCCTCCCGCGGCGTGGGCGACGCCGTCAATGCATGTTGCGCAGATCCAGCGTCTGGCCGCGAATGGCTATCCCTTCGCTGCTCAGCAGGTAGACGACCCCCGCAGCGAAGCTCGCAGGCTCCGGCCGCTCCAGCGTGTTCTCACCGAAATAGGCCATGCGCCGCAAGGCCGAACGCATGGGCGGCGGCAGCATACTGGCGACACGCACGCGCGAATTTTCAGTCTCATCGTGCAGTATCGCTGCCAGACCGGACATCGCGGCCTTAGCCACGCCGTAGGCACCCCAGAACGACTTGCGTATCCGCGCCGGATCGTCCTCGACGAACACGATGCTCGCGTCCGGCGACTGTTGCAGAAGCGGCAGCAACGCCTGCGTCATCAGGAACGGGCCGTTGAGGTTGACCTGCAGTACACGCATCCACTCCTCGGGCTTGAACTCGCGCAGCGGCTGCAGGCCGGCAAAATGCGCCGCGGCATGAACAATGCCGTCCAGACCACCGCATTCTCGTTCCAGCGTAGCCGCGAGATCCTGATAGTCGGCCGGCGTCGCGCCTTCAAGGTTCAGCGGATAGATGGCCGGTGCCGCGGCACCTAGCGCCTCGATCTCGTCGTAGAGTTTTTCCAGCGCCGGCACCTTGCGCCCGAGCAGTACGATGCTGGCGCCGGCTTCGGCACAGGCAAGCGCACTGGCCCGGCCGAGACCTCCAGTAGCGCCAACGATCAGGATGGTGCGACCTTTCAATCCGGCCGCAGCGGGCGTCCAGCCCGCGGGCAGCGTCGCCATCAGCCTTTCCGGGTGTCGCGGACGATGCGCTCGAGCTCGCCGGATTCATACAACTCGAGGGTGATGTCGCAACCGCCGATCAATTCGCCATTGATGAATAGCTGAGGGAAGGTCGGCCAGTTGGAATAGCGCGGCAGGTTGGCGCGGATTTCGGGATCTTCGAGCACGTTCACCGAAACATATTCGGCGTTGACCGCTTTCAGTGCCTGCGCCGTACGGCTGGAGAAGCCACACATCGGAAACTGCGGCGTTCCTTTCATGAACAACACGATGGAGCTGCCTTCGACGGCGGTCTTGATGCGTTCGAGTACGTCCACGGGGTTACCTTGAGCCAAGAGTAGGCGGTGTGCCGAGACCGCGGATTGTATCAGCCGGCCCTTGAGACGGTGCGGCGCTGGTTGAATCGATCCCGCACAGACGCCATTCACCTACCTATAATCGAGAGTCCCAGCCCACCAGCAAGGAACTGCCCCATGGCGATTGAACTGCCCCCCCTGCCCTACGCGAAAGACGCGCTAGCGCCGATCATCTCGGCCGAAACCATCGACTTCCATTACGGCAAGCATCACCAGACCTATGTGACCAATCTGAATAACCAGATCAAGGGCACAGAGTTCGAGAACCTCCCGCTGGAGGAGATCATCAAGAAGTCGAGTGGCGGCATGTTCAACAACGCCGCGCAGGTCTGGAACCACACCTTCTACTGGAACTGCCTCAAGCCCGGTGGCGGCGGCGATCCTGGCGGCAAGCTCAGTGATGCGATCAACGAAGCGTTCGGTTCTTTCGCCGCATTCAAGGACCAGTTCACCAGTACCGCGCTGACCACGTTCGGCTCGGGTTGGGCTTGGCTGGTACAGCGTCCGGACGGTTCGCTGGCCCTGGTCAGCACATCCAATGCCGCCACGCCGCTGACTGGTCCGGACAAGGCACTGCTGACCTGCGACGTCTGGGAGCACGCCTACTACATCGACTACCGCAACGCGCGCGCGAAGTACGTCGAGGGATTCTGGAACCTGGTCAACTGGGATTTCGTTACCGAACAGATGGCCTGACACTGCTGCAAG
>JAAFHE010000121.1 GCA_013298265.1 Lysobacterales bacterium
TGGAAGGTGTAGCCGACGTCGGTGCAGTGGCCATTGGGCTGGGAATACGCGCGCATCGGGTAGACGGCGGTGTCGCCACCGGCGCTGACCTGCACGCGGGAGCGCGTTGCTGGATGGCTGGGCGGTGCGACGTGGAAAACGGCACCGTCCACGTCGGTCGTCAGCGACAGCGGCCCGGGACCGGTGCACGCATGACCCAGGAGCTGGACCGCGTCAGCCGGGCAGCCGCCGTCGCCGAAATGCGAGAACAGCGTGGCGCCGACGAACGGGCCATACGCGGGAACATCCAGGCACATCGCCTCGGACATGTCGCTGCTGACCGCCACGTTGACGGGTGTGTTGGAGATCGGCGTGTCGTAGTCGTCGGTGACGACGACGCGGAAGCGGTCGTAGCCGAGGATGAGGTGGTTGGCGGTGTCGGTCGCTGCTGGCCCTTCGGCGAAGCGCACGCGGCTGGGCGGACCGGGCAGGATCTCCGCGACGAAGGATTCGCCGGCGTCGATCGCGCCATCGGCGCTGGCGGCACTGACCGTGACCTCGGCGATGCCGAGCCATTGCGGTGCCGCGTCGGGCTGCAGCAACGCGTAGCGGCCGGCTGGACTGCGCTCGGCGAGCTTGAGGCGCACCTGCGCGGCGCCGGAGGCATCGGACACGGTCTGCACGCTCGTGGCCTCGTGGCCGCTGGCGTCAATGAGCTTGCTGTCGCTGATCGTGGTGCGGAAGGTGACGGCGGCGCCCTTGACCGGGCGGCCCGCGGTGTCGAGCACGTAGGCGCGCAAGGGTTGGGCCAGCATCTGCGTGGCGACCGCACGCTGGCGCTGGGTGCTGCGGTCGAGCGTAAGAATCGCCGCGGCCAGCGGGTTCTCGTTGGGCGGCAGCGCCGAGGGATCGCCGAGCACGGCGACCAGATCCTGCAGATACCACAGCTCCGGCGGCAGCGTGGTCGAACCCCCGGCGAGCTGGCCGGCAATGAAGTAGCCGCTCTCGCCGGTCGACAGCGACCGCACGCGCCAGACCGCGCCGGTCCAGGCGTCCTGCGTGAGAGATTCGGCCGGCACGTCCACCACGTAGCCGCGAGCGAGCCAGTCGTCGATCGCGGCGACGACGGCGGGCGGCTGCTGCACGCCGCCGCTGCCGCTGGCCGCGTTGAGCGTGAGCACCGTGCGGCCCTGGCTGCGGGCGAGCGCCAGGCCCTTGTCGGCGGAAATACTCGCGACGCTCCACTGCTGTTCGAACACGCGGTGTTCGAGGGCGGAACCCTGCAGCGCCGATAGCGCGGTCCAGTCGGATTCGGCGGCATTGGTCGCGACCGCGGCGAAGGCTTCGGCCGGGCGCAGGGCCACGTCGAGGGCGACGCCGCGCCAGCGCATCGCGGTCGCGAGTCCGCCGAGACGCTCGACGCGGTACTGGCTGATGACGAGCGCGGCGGAGGGGAACGGCCGCACGACGCCGACGCCGGAAAGTGCTGCGAGTTCGTCGTCGTCGCCGTTCCACGTGGCCAGATAGCGTGCGCCGAGGTTTGCGAGCAGGCGTGCGCCGCGCTGTTCGCTGTCGCCGGGCAGCGCGGCGGCGTGATCGGGCAGGATGGCGCTGTCGGACACGTCGATGGCCAGGGCAGTCTGTCCGCCGGCGATCAGGGTCTGGGCGAAGCCGGCGCTGCCGCCCGGGCCTTCGAACGTGAGTTCGACGCGGTGGCGCGCTGCGGTGTCGATCGGCGCGGTGCCGGCGCGCTCGGCCTGGCCGGCGACGAGCAGGATCGGCCGCACGCGATACAGATACGGCGGGGTGCGGCCCATGCCGCCGTGGGCGTCGACGATTGCGCCATCGTCGATCGACGCGGGCTGATACGCGAGGCTGATACGGCGTCCGGCGAGCTGCGCGACGCCGATGCGCGTATCGAGCGCGACCGGGGCATCGGCGGCCTCGCCGCTGCGCACGACCAGGTGCAGCTGCTGGCGCAGGCGCTCGGGCAGTTGCGCGAACTCGCCGGTGACCGCGAGCACGGGCATCGGCAGGCTGGCCGGCAGCAGCTCCAGTGGCGGTGCGGCTACCGCGTGCTGCGCGAGCAGGGACTCGTAGCTCACGGCCGGTGTCTGCGCGCCGAGCGCCGAGGTGATCTGGTCGCGCAGGCGTTGCAGCGGCGACTCGTTGCGCGGCTGCTGCAGGTGCTGGTCGATGAAAGCGTTGGCATCGAACGGGGCGCGCGCGAACGCGCCGCCGGCGGCGACGAAGCGATGCGGCTTGAGCGCGGGCGCGAGTCCGATCCAGCTGCGGCCGCTGCGGTCCGCGCTGCTGCCGCGGTAGTTGGACATCGGCAGAAACGCCGAGACGAAGGTGTGTTCGATCGCGTAGGCGGCGATGCGGCCGCCGCGCACGACCGGCCGATGCGCGATGCCGGCCGCGGCCAGCGCGAGGCCGACCTTGTCGCCACGTACGCCGAGGCTCGCGGCGAGATCGTCCAGGCCGACCTCGACCACGCCGTGCACGTAGCGCGCCGGTGCGCGGCTGGCGCGCAGCAGCGCGATCAGCAGGCTGGCCTGGTCGACGTCGTTGCCCGACAGGCTGCGCAGGGTCGCGTCGGCATCCTGGCGCGCGCCCGCATACCAGCGCGTGCGCACCGTGCTGCGCACGAAATCGGCGATGCGCGTGTAGTCGTGGCCGAGGCTCGCCGCGTGGGCGAGTATGGCCGGCGACAGCGTGGCATCGGCGCTGTCGGCGTAGTCGGCGGGCTGCGGTTCGACGTCGGCGTCGGCGACGGCATAGCTCGGCACGATGGCCGGCGTCATCGCTGGTTCGCGCGCCGGCAGGCGCGGCCGATGCACGGGCAGCGGGTTGGCGCCATAGACTGGTGCGTCCTGCGCCTCGGTCGCGAGCAGTGCCTCGAGTTCGGCGGTCACGGCCGCGCCGACCGGAGTCGCGCCGGATTGCGCGGCCAGCGTGCTGCGCAGCGTACCGGCCGCGGTGGTGACGGCGCGCAGGTGCTCGCGCAGGCGCTGCGTCTGCCCTGCCGCTTGCGCGGCGGCGGTCGCGGGCAGCGATTTTTTGTCCAGCGCGGCCTGCTGCTGTTCCAGGCGCAGATCGAGCAGCAGCGCCTGGGCCTGCAGCGCGTCGCTCGCGGCGATCAGGCGTGACCGCGCGGTGCCGCTGTCGACGCCACGCTTGTGCAATCTGGCGAGAACGCCGCGCAGCGTTTCGCGGGCCTGCGCGAAGCCGGCGGAAGCGGATTCGTCGGCGGGCGTATCGCTACCGGCAGAGGAGTCGTCAGCGTGCGTGTAGCTGCCGGCGGCAGAATCATCGGACTGCGCGTGCGCGATTCCGTGTGGTTGAGCGCTGCGCAGGCTAGCGATGGCTGCGCGCGCGTCCTCGCCGCGCAGCAGGGTATCGACGACGTCCTGCGGCGATGCCGCGGCCGCTACGGCTGATGGCCCCGCGGATGCCGGCGCCACGTCCACCGCGCCGCGTTTCACGGGGCGCGCGGCGGTCGCCGACGATGGCGTCGCGGCTGTCGGTGTCGCGTCGGCATCCTCGCGTTGTTCGCTTCGTGCTGCGGCCGGGGCATCCGCAGCCGGTTGCGCCGCCGCCTCGAGCTGCGCGCGCAGCGCCGCGACGACCGCGCTGCGCGGCATGGCAGCGGTCACGCGCGGTAGCGTGAGTCCGTGCAGGGCTGTTGCTGCCGGTGCTGCCGGTGCGTGCCGGGTGGGCGACCGATCGGTAGCGCGATCGGCGAGTGCGACCGGCGCACTCGCCGCAGCGGCCGCCGTAAGCGCGAAGCTCAGCGCGGCGGTAACGAAGTGGGAGGTCCGAAAAGGTGTCATCCGTGGCGTTTTCATGGTGAATCTCCGGCCTGCGTGCGGTCGGCGCCAAGGTCCGGCAGCCGTGCCGGTGCGAACAGCAGCGACGGTAGCCACCCGAAGCTGGCCTGAGGTTTGCCGGTGCTGGTTTCGAAATCGTCGCAGTACAGCGGGTCGTCGATATCGCCGTCGAAGTTGTTGCGGAACAGCAGGTCGATGGGCCGGCGGGTGGGACAGCCCTGGCGGATCTGCACCTCGAGCGAGGCGAGTTCGGTCCAGACGCTCTGGCCGGTCGCGTCGCGCAGCTCGGCGGCAATGCCGACGCGATAGCCGCCGGTCGCGAGCGTACCGGTCGCGAATGTGGAGTTACGTGTGATTTCCGCGCCGACGGCAAGGCTTACCGCATAGCTGTCCTGCGTGATCAGCGCGCCGTCGGCGGCGCGCAATTGCACGCGCACCGGGGTTGCAGCCAGCGCGAGGGTGCCGGGGTTGCGCAGGGTGTAGCGCAGCGACAGTGGATCGCCGCGCCGCACGCTGATGCCGGCGTCGAGGAACAGCGCGGCGAGCGTTTCGCCGGCGGCGGGCACGTAGCTGATCGTGACGGCGACCGCGTCGCCGACGTTGCCGGCACGATCGGTCGCGTGCAGGTGTAGCGTGTTGGCGCCCGGCACTAGCGTCGCTGCTGCCGTGCGGAACAGACCGTTCGCGTCGGCGCGCACGACCGTGTCGAGTCCCGGCGCCTGTACCGCGACGTCGGCGTCCGGCTCGGTGCGGCCGGCGATTTCCTGCGCGGCCGTGGTGACGGTGCTGCCCGGCACCGGTGTGTCGACGACGACGCCCGGCGCCTCGCGATCAATCGTGAAGGCGATTTCGCGCGTCGCGCGATTGCCCGCTGCATCGTCGGCTTCGACGCGCAGCCGGTAGGCGCCGTCCGCGGCAATGACACTGCCGCTCGCGTAGGGCTGGCCGTTGAGCTGCAGCGTGGTCGTGGCGAGGTGCGTGTCGGTCACGTCGATCTGCGGCGTCACGGCGTGATTGACCAGATCGCCGTCGGCGACGCCGGTGATTGCGATCTGCGGCGGGAGGTTGTCGACGGTGAACGCGATCGCGGCGAGCGGCGTTTCGTTGCCCGCGGCGTCGCGTGCGCGCAGGCGGTGGTCGTGCGCGCCGTCGGCGAGCTTCAGCGCGGCGCTCTCGAACGCATCGCCGCCGGTCGCGGCCAGCGCGCTCCACGATCCGCCATCGACGCTGGCCTCCACCGTCACCGGCGCGCTGAGCGCATCGCTGGCCTGCGCGCGCAATCGCAGCGGCGCGGCGACGACCGCGCCGGCCAGTGGCGTGATCGCTTGCAGCAGCGGCGGCGTGCGGTCGACGATCTGCACGCCCTGGGTATCGAGCGTGATCCATTGGCTGTCGCGCAGGATTTCCAGCCGCAGCTCGATGCCGCCGAGCGGCCATGTCGACGTCGCGAACTCCGGCGTGTCGGCGAAGATTTCGCTGCCAGCGAACGCGCGTGCGTAGTCGCGCTGTGCGAGCACGCTGCTGTCCGGCGCGAGGACGCGCAGACGGATGCTCTGCGCGGGCAGCGCGACGGTGCCGGGATTGCGTAGCTGCAGCGCGACGGACAGCGGCGTGCCGTGGGCGAGTTCGGCCTGGCCCGGCTGCAGCGTGCCGACGAGTGGCTGCGCGGTGGCGGCCTCGTAGCGCACGGTCACGCGGCGCGTCGGACTGGTATTGCCGGCGCGATCGGTCGCGCTGGCGTCGATGGGGTTGTCGCCCTCGACCAGCGGCACCGCGGTGAAGACGGCGCGGCCGGCTGCATTGGCGGGTTGCTCCGCACTGAACGCGCCGACCTGCAGCGCGACGCGCGCATCGGCCTCGCTGTCGACGATCACCTCGACTGCACTCGTGCCTAGCACGCTGGCGTCGGCCGGACTGACGATGGCGAGTGCCGGCGGCGTGCGGTCGAGCGTGAAATGCAGACTCGCGAACGTCTCGTTGCCGGCGGTGTCGCGGGCCTGCACGGCGATCGTATAGCTGCCGTCGGCGCTGATGGGTGTGCCGGAAACATAGGCTGCGCCGTTGAGCCGCACGCTCGTGCGTGTGCTGTCGAGATGCGTGTCGGCGATCGTGATCGTCGGCGTCGTGATCTGGTTGGTCAGTGCGCCTTCGGCGATACCGGCGATCGTGACCTGCGGCGCGGTCGCATCGACGGCGAACGCCGTCGGTGCGCTGACACTCTCGTTGTTCCAGCGGTCGCGTGCGCGCACGGTGATGCGGTGCGCGCCGTCCGCAAGGCCGCCGATGAGCAGGCTCCAGCGGCCGCCCGCGTCCAGCGACAGCGGCCGCCAGATGCCGTCGTCGACGCGTGCATGGGCTTGCGCGACGTCCGAGTGCGCGTCGGCGATCAGCGCGCGCAGGTTCACAAGTGCCGGCTCAAGCGTGTCGGGTATCGGCGACTGGATCACGATCGTGGGCGCCTGCTCGTCGAGCGCGGCGAAGCCCAGGCGTGCGAGATCGCGCCAGTTGCCGGCGGCGTCGCCGGGCAGGCGCGCGTCGAGCACGGCGATATAGCTGCCGAGCACGAGCGGCGGCACGCCGAGTTCGATCGTCTGTTCGCGGCTCGCGCCGGCAGCGAGATCGAGGGTTTCCTCGCGCTCGAACGCGTTCGTGAGCGCGGGTGTGCGCAGCACGCGCAGGCGCAGCTGCAGGCCGGCGAGTGCGGCACCGGCGTTGTCGACGCGATAGACGAGCGTATCGCCGCGGCCGGCGACGACACGGCCGTCGGGCGCCAGCGTGAGCGCGCCGGTCAGCGGCGGGCTCGTGCCGGCTTCGACGAGCCGCACGCTGGATTCGGTGCTTGCCGCGTAGCCCGGTGCGATCAGTCGCAGCCGCAGCGTGTAGACGCCGGGCGGTATACCGCGCGTGTCCCAGCGATCGGTCTTGCGCAGCTCATAGCCCGGCTGCAGCGCGCCCAGCGCCTGCGTGGCGGCCCACAGCTCCGCGCCGGACTCCGCGTGTGCCGAGACGCGCAGGGTCGCACCGGCGAGCAGCGCGTTGCCGGCGGCGAAATGCAGGCGGCTTTCGATCGCGACGTTCGCACCGGCGGGCTGCTGCGACGGCAGCGTGGCAACGGCGAGGTCGATGCGGCGCACCGCTTCGATCGTGAATGCCGCGTCGCGTTCGGCGACAGCGCTACCGTCGCGGCGCAGCAGACGCGCGCGCAGGTGATAGTCGCCGGCGAGCACGCCGGCGCTGCTCCAGGCGACGGCGCGGGTCCAAGTCAAACCGGCCGCGATCTCCGCGGTCGGTGTTTCGCCGAGATCGGCGACGAGCGTGCCGTCGGTGGCGATGATCTGCAGGCGCACGCGGCCGTCGAAGGCACTGCCCGGCGTGGTCACGCGGACGTCGCCGGACAGTATCGCGCCGGGTGCGAGCAGCGAGCCGGCGAGTGCGACGTCGAGCAGCGGCCCGGCGCCGTCGCTGACTGCGAGCACCGCGTCGGCGCTGTTGTTGATTTCGTCGCGTTCGGTGATGCGCGCGTCGGGATCGGCGACGAGGTGCAGGCGGTAGTGACCGCTCTGCGCGAGCACGCCGAGGTCGAGACTCAGCGAGCGCGACGCGCCGGCGGCAAGTGCGAAGTTGGCTGGCGCCGTGACCGGCAGCACGCTGCCGCCAGGTGCGCGCAGGCTGGCTGAAAGCGCGACGTCGGCAACGTCGGCACTGCCGCGGTTGCGCACGGTGACGAGTGCGCTCGCGCGCTGACCGGGTGCCGGCGTTGCGGGGATGAAGAACACGTCGTCGGCCGACAGTGCGAGATCAGGCAGGGCGGTCGCGTCCACGTCGATCTGCTGCGCCAGCGACACGCCGCTGCGATTGCCGGCGGTGTCGGTCGCGACTGCGTCGATGCGGTTCGCGCCGGCGCGCAGCGCAGCCGGTCCGGCGCAGAAGGCGCCCGGCGGCTGCAGCGAGTAGAGCCGCGTCTGCCAGTCAGTGTCGACCCCGAGCACGACGATGCGCGTGCTGGCGGCCCAGCCGAAGGTGCCGATGTTGATCTCGTTCGCGTTCGCGACGGCGTCGAAACGCAGGCTGCCGTCGGTTGCGCTGCGGCCCTCGATGCGCCCGTCGCCAAGCAACAGCGCGAACTCGCTGCCGTCGGGCGACCAGGCGAATGCCTGCGTCGACGGCGGCAGCACGAAGCGCGGGTCGGCGCGGCGTGTCACCGCGTCGTAGGTCCACAGCGTCGGCGTGCCCGCGTCCGAGCGTGTGAAGCCGAGCACGCCATCGGGCGACCAGCTTGGCCGCTTGTATGGGTCGGCGGCGAAGGCGTCGAGCACGCGGGCGGCGTCGAGATCGATGACGACGAGACGGCCGTCGGTCGTCGCGAGTGATGCATAGCGCGCGTCGGCGCGCAGCTGCAGCGATGCGTTGGTGTCGACCGGGTAGTCGGCGATGCCGGCGATCGGTCGAGCCGTGGCGCCGTCGCGCGACAGCCACCAGAGCGCGTCAGCCGTGTCGCCGGCGCGGCGGCCGTAGAGCAACACGCGGCTTTCGTCGGCGGAGACCGCGTAGCTGCGGACCGTCTCGGTGATGAGCGGCAGCGCCTGCGGCGCGCGGCCCGGCCGTTTCGTCTGCAAGCGTCCGTCGACGACGTAGTACAGCGTCACGCCGTGCGCCGACCACTGCGCGAGCTGCGCGGCGACCGTAGCAGTCTCGACCCGTCCGTCGCGCAGGTCGACGAGACGCAGACCGCCGCCGCCGCCGGTGTTGGTGTCGGCCAGATGCCAGCCGTCGGCGG
>JAAFHE010000122.1 GCA_013298265.1 Lysobacterales bacterium
GCTGTCCCATGCCGGATGGCAGGGGCGACGGCGATGCCGCGACCTGAGCAACGCGCCATCCCGGGCGACGATGACCGCCGGAAGCTCCTGGGCTGGGCCAGGTCGACGACTGGCCCGGGCCGGGCCTGCACGATGGCCCCCGCTGTAGCGGCCGTGCCACGGCGCGCGTGTTCGCGGCACGCGTGCAGCCTCAGGCACAATCTGCACGCATTCTGCCGGAGCCCCGCATGCCTACCGCCCTGCTCAGCCAGCTCTACCCGGACCATCTGGCCACCTTGCAGCAGCGCGCCAGCGTGGCGCTGCTGCGCGGCGGTTTCGATCACCTGCTGATTGCCGCGGGCCAGCCGCATTACCAGTTCCTCGACGACCTGCCCTACCCGTTCCAGGTCAATCCGCATTTCAAGCACTGGCTGCCGGTGACCAAGGCGCCGGGATCCTGGCTCGTGATCACGCCGGGACAGAAGCCCAAGCTGATCTACCTGCAGCCGCACGACTACTGGCACGTCGTGCCGGAAGCACCGGCCGGCTACTGGGTCGACCATTTCGACATCGTCATCGTGCGCGAAGCGCGCGAGGCCGCGGCGCATCTGCCGGCCCAGGTCGAGCGCTGCGCCATCGTCGGCGAGGAGTCGGCCACAGTCGGCATGCACCGGCCGAACAACCCCGAGGCGGTGCTCAACCACCTGCACTGGCATCGCGCCTGGAAGACCGACTACGAGCTGGCCATGATGCGCGTGGCCTCGCACCTGGGTGCACGCGCGCACCGCGCGGCCGAAGCCGCGTTCCGGGGCGGCGCATCGGAATACGCGATCCAGATGGCCTATCTCGCCGCCGCGCGCGAGACCGAGAACGAACTGCCCTACAGCAACATCGTCTGCCTCAACGAACACGGCGCGGTGCTGCACTACACCAACCTCGAACGCAACCCGCCGGCGCAGTCGCACGCGTTCCTGATCGACGCCGGCGCGAGCTTCCACGGCTATGCCTGCGACATCACGCGTACATATGCCGGCGCCGGCGCCGAGGAGTTCCGCGCGCTCGTCGACGCAGTCGACCATGCCCAGCGCGACTTCTGCAGCCAGGTGCGCCCCGGCAAGAGCTATCCGGAACTGCATGTGCATGCGCATCTCGTGCTCGCCGGCATCCTGCGCGAGCAGGGTTTCATTCGCATGAGCGCGGAAAGCGCCGTGGAATCGGGCGTCTCCCGCGTGTTCTTCCCGCACGGGCTGGGCCACTACATCGGCCTGCAGGTGCATGACATCGGCGGTTTCCAGGCCTCCGAGGACGGCGGCACGCTGCCCAAACCGGACGGCCATCCCTATCTGCGCCTGACGCGGACCCTCGATGCGGGCCAGGTCATGACCATCGAACCGGGCATCTATTTCATCGACCTGTTGCTGGCCGAACTCAAACAGCGTCCCGAGGCCAGCGATGTCGACTGGGAAAAAGTCGACGCGTTCAGAAAGTACGGCGGCGTACGCATCGAAGACGACGTCGCCTGCACCGCGGGCGAGCCGGAAAACCTGACCCGCGACGCCTTCATGGCATTGAATTGATCACGCCGGCCGCGATATCGCGTCGATGCCGGAAAACCACGAGGAAAGACTAGGCATGCGCGAACCGCAACGCGTGTTCAATCGCGACAGGGAAGTCAGCCGCTACCGCCGGCTCGTCGAACGCCTGCATTCGCCGCGTCTGGCCATGGGCTTCATCGCGGCGCTGACCGCCGCAACCGGACTGCTTGCCTCCTACCTGCTGCTGGGGGCCGGGCTCACGGCTATGCTGCTGCGCTACCCGCTTTCCGTCGCGATCGCCTATGTCGCCTTCCTGTTCTTCCTGTGGTGCTGGCTGCACTGGGAGCGGCGCGACGAGGACGCGAACGAGGACGCGGCCGATCTTGCCCTCGACATCGCCGATCAGGGCAGCACTAATGCGTACGAACCGGTTTCGACGCATGACAGCAGCGTGACCGACACCGGCGATACCGGCTTCGATCTTCCCGACGGCGAAGGCGCCTTCATCGGCATTGTCATCGTTGCCGCGGTCGCGCTGTTTGCGGCGGTCTTTGCCGTGTTCTCGATTATTTCCGTCGCGCCCGTGCTGTTCGCCGAGCTGCTCGTCGACGTGGCCCTGGCCGGCGGCCTGTACCGGCACGTACGCGGCATCGACCGTGAGCGCTACTGGCTCAAGACTGCGCTTGCGCGCACGTTCTGGCGTTTCGCCGGCGTCGCCGCACTCGCCGCGGTGGCCGGCTGGGCCATCACGTTATTCGTACCGGGCGCCGATTCGGTCGGCGATCTGCTGAACTGAACGCGGCGCACGTTCGCGCGCAAGCCGCGCCGCACCAGCACACGTCTGGCGTGCCGGTGTTGCTGCACCGCAAGGCACGGCATCATCTGTTTCGCGGCGGCCGCACCCGCAGGCCGCCGCAACTTGCCGCGCGGTTTGCAGTCGATCTGCGGCACCGACACCGGACTCACAGGAAATACCGATGACTGCTGCATCCACGGGGGACACCGCGGCACCGTCCAGTCCGCGCCGGAACGTGCTGCGCTGGCTGGTGCCACTGGGCTTCCTCGGCCTTACCGGCTGGCTGGTCTGGCGTGAGCTCGAAAGCTTCGACCTGACCCAGGTACAGCGCACGTTAATCGCGGTCCCGACGCTGCCGGCCATCGGCATCGCCGTGTTCGCGCTGCTCGCGGTGGCCTTGACCGGCCTCGTCGACCTGCGCATCGCGCGCTGGCTCGGCATCGACCTGCGCCGCGGCGAGCTGCTGCGCCTCGCCCTGATCGCCAATGCGCTGGCCAATACGATCAGCCTGTCCGGGGCGATGGGCGCGGGCGTGCGCTTCATCGGCCTGACCGGCCGCGGCGTGGACCTGCCGCGCGCGGCGACCCTGATCGGCATGCAGGCACTGGCGCTACCGCTCGGGCTGTCGCTGCTGGTGGGTTTCAGCCTCGTGTCCGGCTCGCTGCCGCTATTGCCCGGCACGGCGACGCACTGGCTTGCACTCGCGGTGCTGGTCGCGGCAAGCCTGTATCTGCCGCTGTATTTCGTGCTGACGCGCCAGCGCCGCGTGATGCGCTGGCTGCCGCCCGAGCAGGCGCTGCCCAGCCTGCGCCTGCGCCTGGAACTCAGCGCGCTGTCGCTGCTCGACTGGCTGCTCGCCGCGGCAACTTTGTACATTTGTCTACAGGTCAGCGGCGCCGCCGTCACGCCGGCGGAACTGCTGCTCGCGTTCGCCGGCGCGTCGGTGCTGGGCCTCGTCAGCCTGGTTCCCGGCGGCCTGGGCGTATTCGACGGCCTGCTGCTGCTCGCACTGGGCCAGGCCGGCCATGACCAGGCCGCCGTGGTCTCGGGACTGTTCCTGTTCCGCCTCAGCTATTACCTGCTGCCGCTGTTCGTCGGCCTGTATCTCGGCTCCGGTCTGCTCGTGGATCGCCTGCCGCAACTGACCCGGCTGCGCGAACGCCTCGCCGGACATCCGCTGTATGGCCTGCTGCAATTGCCGGCGAGCCTGCTCGCCGACCTCGGCATACGCCTGCTTGCGATCTTCACGTTTGCCGCCGGCACGCTGCTGCTGGCCTCGGCCGCGATCCCGGCGCTGCATGAACGCCTGCACGCGGCCGGTGCGTATCTGTCGCTGCTGACGCTCGAAAGCTCCTACTGGCTCAGCGTCGTCACCGGCGTGCTGCTGCTCGGTCTCGCGCGCGGCATCGACGGGCGAGTGCGCGTCGCCTATCGCCTCACCCAGTTCGTGCTCGCGCTCAGCGCGCTCCTCGCGCTGGCCAAGGGACTGCACTACGGCGAGGCGCTGTTCCTGCTCGGCGTCGCGCTACTGCTGCGTTCGCGCAAGAGCGCCTTCAGCCAGCGCGCGATGCACCTGGGTTCGTTCACGACCGCCGGATGGATCGCAGGACTGGCCACCGTCGTCGTCGTGTTCTTCGCCATCGGCGTCGCCGCGGTGCTCGGCGACGATTCCTTCGACCTGTTCTACGTCGGCTTCGGCGAACATTCCTCGCGCCTCGCGCGCGGCCTGGTTGCCGCAGCGCTCGGCGTCGCGATCTACCTGATCTGGCAGAGCTTCGCCGTACGCCGGCCCCTGCCCGCGTTGCCGCCGCGCGCCGAACTGGAAGAAGCGCGCGACCTGTACCGGCGCCATAGCGGTGGCGAATTCGGCCACATGACCTTCATGGGGGACAAGTCGCTGTTCTGGGCCGGCGACCGCCAGGCCGTCGTCGCCTACGGCACGATCCGCGACCGGCTCGTCGCACTCGGCTCACCCTGCGGCAGCGAGGCCGCGGTATCGCGCGCGATCCTCGATTTCCGCCGCTTCGCCGACAGCCAGGACCGCGTGCCGGTGTTCTACGAAGTGCTGGAGCCGGAACTGTCGCGCTTCCACGACCACGGCTTTGACCTGTTCAAGCTCGGCGAACTCGCGACGATCCGGCTCGACGAGTTCTCGCTGTCGGGCAAGCGCTGGGAGGATCTGCGCCAGGCGGTCAACCGCTCGACCAAGGAAAACCTGCGCTTCGAACTGCGCGAGCCGCCGTTCGACACGGCGCTGCTGGCCGACGTCGAGCGCGTCTCCGACACCTGGCTCGCCGACAAGGGCAGCAGCGAAAAAGGCTATTCGCTGGGCCGCTTCGACGCCGCCTATCTGGAATGGGGACCGCTGGCCCTGGTCTATCACGACGAACGCCTCGTCGCCTTCGCCAACGTGCTGCCGCCCTACGGCCGCAACGGCACGGCCAGCGTCGACCTCATGCGCCACGTTCCCGACGCGCCGCGCTCGAGCATGGACTTCCTGTTCGCACGCGTCATGCAGTGGGCGCAGGAACAGAAGTTCGAACGCTTCAGCCTCGGCATGGCGCCCCTGTCCAACGTCGGCGCCAATCCGTACGCGCGCATCAACGAACGCCTGGCCTCGCTCGCGTTCCGCTACGGCAACAGCCGCTACAACTACCAGGGTATACGACGCTACAAGGAGAAATTCCGCCCCGACTGGACCGGCTCCTACCTCGCCTATCCGCGCGGCGTATGGGTTCCGGGACTGCTGGTCGACGTGGCGGCGCTGGTGGCGGGTGGGTATCGGCGGCTGTTGAAGGGATGACTTGTCGTCGGGGCCGCCAGACGGCCTGAGGTGCTGCGACCGAATCAGACGGCCGGAAGGCGCCGCCGCGCAGTCGCTGCCGTAAGGACGAAAAGCGAACGGCATGCTTCTCGCCCAACACGCTGCTGGAGCCGATCCACGACCGTCGACGTTGACAAGCTCACTGAGCCATCCTCACCGCCGCAGCGGCCAGTGCTCCAGCACGCTCTTCCCGATCGCCGCGTAATCGCCGTCGTAGTGATGCCCGCCGGGCAAGCCCAGCGCGGTGATCTTGTCGTCGGCAAGTTTCGGGCAGGGGCTGTCGTCTTCGTCCTGACCGTGCAGGCAGAACGCTGTCACGGTCGTCTTCGCGAGTTCCGGCGCGATCGGCAACGCGCCTTCGTGGTGCGCGCCGCCGAACCAGTCGCCGACCTTGATCTCGAATACGGCCTCGTCGTCGGGCGAGATCATGAATTGCAGGTCGACCTTCGCCCGCGCGGCGTCGGGCAGGCGGTTGAACACGACGGGCACGAGGCTCGCGCCGAAGGAATAGCCGACCAGCGCGACGCGCGCGGCGGGCTTGTCCGCGGTGTAGTGGCCGATCACGCGCGCGACGGCGGCGGCGATCTCGTCGGGCGAGCGTTTCTGCCAGAAGAATTTCAGCGTGGACAAGCCGACGACCTGCACGCCGTCGGCAGCCAGCGCCTCGGCCACGCCCTGGTCGAGTCCGGCCCAGCCGCCGTCACCGGTCATCAGGATCGCGATGCGTTCGTTGCCGGCACTGCCCGCCACCGGCGCGACGTCGGTCAGCGGCAGATCGGCAACGTCCTGCGGCAACGGCTCGCGCCGGCGCGCGTAGCGGCGACTCCAGCTTTGCAGCGTGTTTGCGAGCGTGGCTGGACCGGCGCCGGCTGAACGCGTGGCGATCGGCAGCCGGTCGCGCAGCGCGGCGATATCGAATCCGAGGCCTTCGATGCGTGCGCCCGGCGCGAACGGCCGCGGCAGCCACGGATTGCCGAGACGCGCAACCGGCACGACGCGGAAGCCGCGTGCGGCGTCGGCAACGCTGGCCACGCCGGCATCGCCGGCGCACAGCGGCTGCTGCAGACGCAGGCCGAAGTCGTAACCCAGCGTGACGAGTCCGTCGAAGGTGCCGGCCGGAGCCTGCGCAGCAATCGCGTAGGCCAGCGTAGCGCCGCCTTCGAGGCCGACGAGCCACGGCGCCGAATAGCTGGCGAGATTTTCGTGGCGCTGGATCCAGTGGCTCACTTCCTCGACGTGTGCCGCCGGATAGGCGCAGTCGGTCTTGATCGAATCGAGTTCCTTCAGATAGCCCGGCAGGTCGATGCCGACGACGAGATCACCGCCGGCCGCGAGCGCATCGGCATAGGCGTCTTCGCGCCCGTCCCAGCCATTGCCGTCGGACACGAACAGCACTGTGCGCGTGGCAACCTCCGCCGGGCGTGCGACATGCAGGTCGCCGAACAGGCCGTAGTGGACCGGGCTGGTTGCTGCGTTGGATAGCTGAACGGCGCAAAGCAGGACGGCGGCGGCAATCGGCCTCACACGAATTCCTTTATGCATATGTCGCCATCGCAGCAATGTTGATCGCCTTTGCATCGGCGGCGCGGCACGACCAGCAACACATCGCACCTGGCGGCCAGCGTGAGTCACTGCGTGGCAGGCCAGCGATGCCCATGCCCGCTATTTCACCGCGCTCATGTGCGCCTCGATCTCCGCAACCGTGCGCGGCACGCCGGCAGTAAGTATCTCCGGTACGGCACGCGTCACGGCGATGTCGTCCTCGATGCGGATGCCGATGCCACGCCAGCGCGCCTCGATGCCGGGCGCGTCCGGCGCGATGTAGATGCCGGGCTCAACCGTCATGACCATTCCGGGCTCGAGCTGGCGCGGCTCACCGTCGACGCGATAGTCGCCGACGTCGTGTACGTCCAGGCCCAGCCAGTGGCCGGTCTTGTGCGGGAAGAAGCGCTTGTACGCGCCGCTCGCGATGGCCGCCGCCGGCTTGCCGGCGATCAGTCCCAGTTCGCACAGGCCGCGCGCGATGACCGCGACGGCGGCATCGTGCGGCGCGGTCCACGCCTTGCCCGGCAGCGCCTGCGCAATCGCGGCGTCCTGCGCAGCCAGCACGATCTCGTACAGCGCGCGCTGGTCGGCGCTGAAGCGGCCGTTGACCGGAAACGTACGCGTGATGTCCGAGGCGTAGCAGGCATATTCCGCGCCGGCGTCGATCAGCAGCAGGTCGCCGTCGCGCAGCAGCGCGTTGTTGGCGCGGTAATGCAGCACGCAGCCGTTCGTACCGCCGCCGACGATGGGCTCGTAGGACGGCACCGCGCCGGCGCTGCGGAACGCGTGGATCAGCTCGGCTTCGACCTGGTGTTCGTACAGCCCCGGACGCGTCGCGCGCATCGCGCGGCGATGGCCTTCGGCGGCGATCTTCGCGGCCTCGCGCATCAGCCCGAGCTCGCCCTTCGACTTGTACAGGCGCAGGTCGTGCAACAGATGGGACAAAGCCACAAATTCATGCGGCGCGCGGGCCAGGGGACCGCGCAGGGTCTGCACGCGCTTGATCCAGCCGATGAGCTTGAGATCGAACTCGCTGTCGCGGCCAAAATGATAGTAGACGCGGCTACGGCCTTCGATCAGGCCGGGCAGGATGTCGTCGATGTCCTCGATCGGGAATGCATCGTCCAGGCCGCAGGAGTCGACCGCACCGTCGGGGCCCAGGCGCGGACCGTCCCAGGCCTCGCGCGCCGGGTCGCGATCACGGCAGAACAGGATGGTTTCGGCCTGACGGCGCCCGGGCAGCAGCGCGAGCACGGCATCGGGTTCGGGAAATCCGCAGAGATAGTGGAAGTCGCTGTCCTGCCGGTACGGATACGGCGCATCGTTGTTGCGGATACGTTCCGGCGCCGCCGGCACGATGACGATGGCGTCGTCGCCGGCCAGGCCCATGAGCTGGCGGCGGCGGCGCGCATATTCGCGGGCGGCGATCAAGGCAGGGGCCGCTTCAGTGCAGGCTACGGCCGGCGTCGCCGGTCTTCGCCGGCAGCGGCGCCAGTTCCGAGTGCAGCAGCAGCACGCCGACACGAATGAATTCCAGCACTTCCACCAGGGCCGACTCGTCTTCCTCGGCATCGTCGTATTCGAATTGCGAGCCAGCGATGGCGCCGAAATCGCGCAGGATTTCCGCCCCGTCGTCAGACAGGCCGCTGGCCGCGTTCGCCCCGGAAAGTCCCAGCCCGCCGAGAAAGCCACGGCACCATTGCACCAGGGCGTCGGCGCGCTCGATCAGCGGTTCGCTGTCGCCCGGCAGCAGCGGCTCGAAGCTGAAGCCAGGATCGTCGAGCTGGGCGCGACAATCGCGGAACAGACGGTCGAGCAGCTCCATGCGGGCGTGGGTTTCCACACCCGGATCGGTGTCGATCTCCAG
>JAAFHE010000123.1 GCA_013298265.1 Lysobacterales bacterium
TCGCGGTATGTTTTCCAACGATCTTTCGATCGACCTCGGTACAGCCAATACCCTCATCTACGTGCGTGGCCAGGGCATCGTGCTGAACGAACCCTCCGTCGTCGCCATCCGCCAGGACCGCGGTCCGGGCGGTCCGCGCAGCGTGGCGGCGGTCGGTGCCGACGCCAAGCGCATGCTCGGCCGGACGCCCGGGTCCATCGTCGCGATCCGGCCCATGAAGGACGGCGTGATCGCCGATTTCATGATGACCGAGGCGATGCTGCAGCATTTCATCAAGCAAGTGCACAAGGGCCGCATGCTGCGACCCAGTCCGCGCGTGCTGATCTGCGTACCGTGCGGCTCGACCCAGGTCGAGCGGCGCGCGATCAAGGAATCGGCCGAAGGCGCCGGTGCCCGCGACGTATTCCTGATCGAAGAACCCATGGCCGCTGCCATCGGCGCCGGCATTCCGGTGCATGAAGCGCGTGGCTCGATGGTGCTGGACATCGGCGGCGGCACCTCGGAAGTTGCCGTCATCTCGTTGAATGGCATCGTTTATTCGCAGTCCGTGCGAATCGGCGGCGACCGCTTCGACGAGTCCATCGTCAACTACGTGCGGCGCAACCACGGCACCCTGATCGGCGAGGCCACGGCCGAGCGCATCAAGCTTGAAGTCGGCTGTGCCTACCCGCAGAGCGAGGTGCGCGAGATCGAAGTCTCCGGCCGCAATCTGGCCGAGGGCGTGCCGCGCATGTTCACGATCAACTCCAACGAAGTGCTCGAAGCGCTCCATGAGCCCCTGTCAGGCATCGTCTCGGCGGTGCGCAGCGCGCTGGAGCAGACCCCGCCGGAACTGTGTTCCGACGTGGCCGAGCGCGGCATCGTGCTGACCGGCGGCGGCGCGCTGCTGCGCGACCTGGACCGGCTGATCTCCGAGGAAACCGGCCTGCATGTGCAGGTGGCCGACGAGCCGCTGACCTGTGTCGCCCGCGGTGGCGGTCGTGCGCTGGAGCTGATCGATTTGCATGGGAGTGATTTCTTCGCTCCCGATTGACCGGTAGGGCCAGTTCCGGCGATTTCGCTTTTTTGCTCAGCACCAGATCTCCACAACCCTGGCCAACGCTCCGCGTTGGCCGCCCCCTTGACTCAAGGGGGCTCCAACAGCAAAAGCACATCTCGTTTTCCTGATATGCGCTGCGCGTTCGGCCATCGGCCGCTTCGCTATTCCCCTGGCTGATTCCGCATGCCGCTTGCCCGCACCGATACCAGCCCCCTGTTCGGCGCCGGAGCGTCCAGCACGTTGCGGCTGGTCGTCTATCTGGCGGCCGGCGTGGCGCTGATGGTGGCCGACTACCGCGGCCACTATCTGGCGCGCGTGCGTCAGCATGCGGCGGTAGCGGTGGAGCCGGTCTATCGGATCGCGGCGATGCCGGCGGATGCGGCGCGCACGGTGCGTCTGGCGATCGCCGACCGGCAGGCGCTGACCCAGGAAAACCAGCGCCTGCGTGAAGCGTTGCTGCTGACCCAGGCGCGCCTGAACCGCCTGGGCGCGGTCGCCGAGCAGAACACGCGCCTTAAGGAATTGCTCGACGTGCAGCATTCGCTGGGCCTGGGCGTGCAATTGGCCAAGCTGATCGACATCGTGCTCGACCCCTACCGCCAGCGCATCACCCTCGACGCCGGCGCGCGCCAGGGCGTGGTCGTCGGGCAGGCCGTGCTGGATGCCTACGGCGTCATGGGCCAGATCAGCGAAGTGCTGCCGACCACGTCGACCGCCGTGCTCATTACCGATACCAGCCACGCGCTGCCGGTCGTGATCGAGCGCACCGGCCTGCGCACCATCGCCTACGGCAGCGGCAGCAGCGACCGGCTGGATGTGCCGAACATCCCGGTCAGTGCCGACGTGAAGTCCGGCGACAAGCTGCTGACGTCGGGTCTGGGTGGCAGTTTCCCGGCCGGCTTCCCGGTCGGCGAGATCGTGTCGGTCGCCGCGGAGCCCAGCGGGATGTTCGCCGTGGCGGTCGCGCGGCCCGCGGCGGCACTGGAGCGCAGCGGTGACGTATTGCTGCTGCGGCCGCTGGCCGATCCGGTCGGTCCGCCGGCGCTAAAGCCCGACAGCGGACCGCCGGCACCGCCGCCGGAAGCGCTCGCACCAGCCGCTGCCGCGAGTGCAAAGCCCGCTACGACAGCACCCGCCGCCAGCCCGGCAGCCGCACCTGCCGCGAACGCCGGAGCGGGTTCGACACGCACCGGCGCGCCGCCCGTTGCGGCTCCCCCCGTCAACACGCCGCCGCCCGTCAACGCGCCGCCGGAACCCACGCCATGAACCGGCACCGCGCGCATTTCCTGCTGTTCATTGTCAGCCTCGTCGTTGCCTGCCTGCTGCAGCTGATGCCGTTGCCGGACCTGATGCTGCCGTTCCGACCGTACTGGCTGGGTCTGATCCTGATCTACTGGGCGCTCGAGGAACCCGACCGCGTCGGCCTGGGACGCGCCTTCCTGCTCGGCCTCGTCGGCGACGTATTGCAGGGCGATCTGCTTGGCGACCAGGCACTGCGTCTGGCCGCGCTGGCCTTCATCGTGCTGCGCTTCCGCTCGCGCCTGCGCTTCTTTCCGATGTGGCAGCAGTCGCTCGCCGTGTTCGCTTTGTTGCTCAACGACCGCGTGCTGAGCCTGATGGAGCGCGCCTTCACGGGTGCGCCGATGCCGCCGGCCTCGTTCTGGTATGCGCCGGTCGCCGGCATGCTGGCCTGGCCCTGGGTGTTCCTGCTGTTTGACGACCTGCGCGCGCGCCTGCGCGTGCATGAGGCATGAACCTGCGGCGTTCCAAGCTCAAGGACGGCGCGCGCGAAGTCGCGCTGTTCCAGCGCCGCGCCATCGTCGGATTCCTCATCATCGTGGTCTTCCTCGGCGTGCTGGCCGCGCGTTTTGTGCATCTGCAGGTGGTACGCCATGACGAATTCGCGACGCGTGCCGACCAGAACCGCATCAAGCTGCGGCCGATCCCGCCGGCGCGGGGCCTGATCTTCGACCGCAACGGCACCCTGCTGGCCGACAACACCGCGGCGTTCCGCCTCGAAGTCATTCCCGAACAGGTCAAGGACGTCAACGCGCTGCTGGAAAAACTGCGCGACGTGGTGCCGGTGACCGACGACGACATCAAGCGCTTCAAGGAACAGCGCAAGGGGCGGCGCGGCTTCAACAGCCTGCCGCTGCGCTTCCGCCTGTCCGAGGACGAGGTGGCGAAGTTCGCGGTCAACCGCTGGCGCTTCCACGGCGTGGAAGTGGTGCCTTACCTCACGCGCACCTATCCGCGCGGCGCCGAGTTCGGCCATGTCGTCGGCTATGTCTCGCGCATTGACGAGTCCGACCTGCGCGACCTGGACGTGACGCGTTACGCCGGCACCACGCACATCGGCAAGACGGGCATCGAGCGCTATTACGAGAAGCTGCTGCACGGCGAGCCCGGCTACGAGCGCGTCGAGGTCAATGCCGACGGCCGCGTGCTGCGCGTGCTCGATTCGACGCCGCCGACGCCGGGCAGGAATCTCTACCTCAGCATCGACGTGCGCCTGCAGGAAGCGGCCGAGGCCGTTTTCGAGGGCAAGCCCGGCGCCGCCGTCGCGATCGACCCGCGCAACGGCGAGGTGCTGGCGATGGTCAGCGTGCCGAGCTTCGATCCGAACCTGTTCGTCAACGGCATCAGCCATTTCGACTACCGCTCGCTGATCGGCTCGCCGCTGCGGCCGCTGCTGCATCGTGCACTCGTCGGCACCTACAAGCCGGGTTCGACGATGAAACCGTTCATGGGCATCGCCGGACTGGAGCAGGGCGTTCGCCGGCTCGACGACACCGTGCTCTCGACCGGCGAATTCCATATCCCGGGCCAGGCGCGCGGCTATCGCGACCACCGTCGCGGCGGTCACGGCCGTGTCGATCTGGTGGAGTCGCTGGCGCAGTCGGTGAACACCTATTTCTATTCGCTCGCGCTCGACATGGGTATCGATCGCATGTCGGGCTATCTGGCGAAGTTCGGCTTCGGCGCGCGCACCGGCATCGACCTCGGCGGCGAAGGCGTCGGCGTCCTGCCGTCCAAGGACTGGAAGCGCGCGATGTTCGACAAGCCCTGGTATCCGGGTGAAACCGTCATCGCCGGCATCGGCCAGGGCTACTGGGTGGTCACGCCGGTGCAGCTCGCGAATGCGACCGCAATCCTCGCCGCGCGTGGCGAGCATCATCCGATCCATCTGCTGCGCGCGACCCAGTCGGGCTTCAATGCGCCGATCGAACCCGCGGTAGCGGCAACCGCCGAGCCGAGCTTCATCCTCAACATGTCCCATTGGGAACGCGTGCGCGACGGGCTGGTCGCGGTCGTTGCCGGTCCCACCGGCACGGCGGCACGCTCGTTCGCCGGCGCGCCCTATACCGCGGCCGGCAAGACCGGCACGGCGCAGAACTTCTCGCGCACCGGCAACGAAGTGGACACGCGCGGTCTTAGCGATGCGCAACGCCACCAGGCACTGTTCGTGGCATTTGCGCCGGTGGAACAGCCGCAGATCGCGCTCGCGCTGGTGATGGAAGTGGCCGCCAGCGGTTCGCGCGACGCCGCGCCGCTCGCCCGGCAGATCCTCGATAGCTGGCTTGCGCCACCGTCGGGTGCCACGACCGGCGTCACCGCTCCCGCTACACCGGCGCCCGCGGCGCCGGCAGCGCTCCCGGAAGCGACCCGATGATGGCCCTGAATCTCGACCGCCTCGCCGCTGCAGCGCGCAGCCAGTTGCGCCGGCCGCGCCTGGACCTGCCGCTGCTGCTGGCGCTGATGCTGGTTGCGGCGATCGGCCTCGTCACGCTCTACAGCGCCGGCGACAAGGACGCCTCCATCGTGCTCAATCAGGGTGCGCGCTTCCTGATGGGCGGCCTTGCGCTCGTCATCATGTCGCGCATTCCGCCGTCCACGCTGCGTAACTGGACGCCGTGGTTCTACGCCGTCGGCGTGGTGCTGCTGGTGCTGGTCGAGCTGGTCGGCGAGGGGCGCGGCTCGAACCGCTGGCTGGACCTCAAGTTCGTGCGCTTCCAGCCCTCGGAGCTGCTCAAGTTGTCCACGCCGATGATGGTCGCGTGGTACCTGCATGCGCGCACGCTGCCGCCGGACTGGCGCGACCTGCTCATGGTCGCGGTCATCATCGGTATCCCGGCCGGGCTGATCGCCGAGCAGCCCGACCTCGGCACTTCTTTGCTGGTTGCGGCGAGCGGCGCCTTCGCGCTGTTCCTCTCCGGCCTGTCCTGGTGGCGCATCGCGAGCCTGCTCGGTACGGTCGCAGCCGCGGCGCCGGTGGCCTGGCATTTCCTGCACGAATACCAGCGCAACCGCGTGCGCATGTTCATGGATCCCGAGTCCGATCCGCTCGGCAACGGCTGGCACATCATCCAGTCGGAAATCGCGGTCGGTGCCGGCGGCGTATTCGGCAAGGGTTGGCACCAGGGCAGCCAGTCTCGCCTGGAATTTCTGCCCGAGCACACGACCGACTTCGTGTTCTCGGTGTTCAGCGAGGAATTCGGCCTCATCGGCGTGCTGCTGCTGATCTCGCTGTACGTGTTCATCATCGGCCGCAGCCTGTGGATCGCGGCCAACGCCAAGGACACCTATTCGCGCCTGCTCGCCGGCTCGATCGGCATGTCCTTCTTCGTCTACGTCATGGTCAACGGCGGCATGATCACCGGCCTGCTGCCCGTGGTCGGCGTGCCGCTGCCGCTGGTGAGCTACGGCGGTACCTCGGTGGTCAGCCTGCTGACCGGTTTCGGCGTGCTCATGTCGATCCACGCGCATCGCAAGCTCGCGCGCTGAGCCGGGTCCGCCCTGCTAGGGCACGATCGCGACGCCGCTGAGAGATTTCCACTGCAGATGACACTGCTGTTGTGCCGGTTGCACGGCCTGTGTGGATAATGCGTCGAATTCCATAGTTCATGTGGCATGCGAAGCGGCACGATGGCTGCTGCGTCGCGGTCGCCGTCAGGCGTGCGTTCTGCCGGTTGCATCGATTCCGGTTTTCGCCGATCCCGGTTTTCATCGAGCTCAGGAGCTTCGGTCATGTCGAATCACGCCCTGTTCGTGTTGCGTTCCCTGGCCGCTGCGACTGACGCGGATGTCACTCACGCTTACCTGCCCAACCAGCTGCGCTTTGCGCTTGAGCTGCCGCCCGACGGCCAGTCCGCCGCAGCGCGTACACAGGCGCTGCGCGCGCCGCTGGCTGGGCTGCTGGAGTCGCCGCGGTTCTTGCTCGAACCGCTGTTCACGGACGACGACGCGAACGAATCGGTATTCCTTGTGCTGGCCTTTCCGGGCGTGGAGCGCACGGTTCCGCCGGAAATGCTGTTCGCCATGGCCGAGGAGCTGCGCATCGCGCTGCACCTGACCTCCTGCGAGCCGGATCTGGGCGCTGACGTCTTCGTCGATCCCGAGCCGCAGCGGCTGGGCACGACGGAATCCGCCGTCGTCGACGCGATGTGCTGGGTCGACGGCGAGGCGCCGGCGAACAAGCGCTGGGCACTGGAGAACCTGCGGGTGCCGCAGGCCTGGGCGATATCGCCGCTCATGGGCAGCGGCGTCAAAGTGGCGCAGCCGGATACCGGCATCACCGATCACCCGGAGATCCAGGACGCGAACCTGCGCTTGGCCGACGCGCTGAACATCCTCGAAGGCGGCACTAATCCGCTCGATCCGCTGCACGGCAGCGCGGCCAACCCCGGCCACGGCACGGCGACCGGCAGCGTGCTGGCCTCGGGCATGAGCGGCCAGATCGTCGGTGCCGCGCCGAATGCGGAGCTGATCCCGATACGCTGCCTCGACGACGTCAAGGTGTTCGACGGCACGCCCGTGGCCAAGGCCATCGAGCACGCGCGCAAGGTCGGTGCCGACGTCATTTCGATGAGCCTGGGCGGCACGCCCAGCCGGTCCGTCCACAAGGCCATCCGCAAGGCGGTCGATGCGGACATGATCGTTGTCGCGGCGGCCGGCAACTGCGTGGGCCTGGTCGTCTGGCCGGCACAGTACGACGACGTGATCGCCGTCGGCGGCACCAATATCGAAGACAAGAAATGGAAAGGTTCCAGCAGCGGCGGCGCGGTCGCGATTTCGGCGCCCGCGGAGCTGGTCTGGCGCGCCGAACGCAAGAAAGCGGGCGATCCGCCGGCACTGGTCTCAGGCGGGCAGGGCACGTCGTTCGCGACCGCGCTGACCGCCGGCGTCGCGGCGCTGTGGCTCGCGCATTTCGGCCGGGCGGCGGTGCAGGCTCAGGCCCGCGCACGCGACGTGCGTGTACAGGAACTGTTCCGCGCGGCGTTGCGCCAGACGGCGCGACGTCCGGCTGACTGGAACAGCGGCAAGCTTGGTGCCGGCATCGTCGATGCGGCCGCGCTACTGTCGCTGCCGCTGGCGCAGATTGCGGTCGGCAGCCGGCCGCGCGCGAACGACGCGGAAGCCTTCGGCCAGGTGCTGGAGGCGGCACAGGGCCCGGGTACGGCCGATCCGGTTTTCGACTGGGCGGCGCACGGGCTCGAAGTGGCCAGCCTGGTGCTGGCCGATGCCAAGAGCGGACGCGATCTGAGCGCCGGCCGGCGCGAAGCGCGAGCCTTTGACCGGGAGGCCTCGGAAGGACTCATCGAGGCGGCGCAGGTATCGGCAGACCCGCGCCTGGCCGCGCTCGCGCTGCGCGCGCGCCGTCCGTCGCGCCAGCCGCCGCCGCCTCCGCCGGCCGCAACCAGCAGCAACGAGCGGCTGATCCGCAAGCTCGGCAGCCAGCCCGGCGGCCCTGCGCTGTCGCTCGAGTCGGCGCAGGGCAACCTGGCGCCCAAGGGGCGCGATGCGCTCATGGAATCGGTGCAGCGGCGCGTCGATCCCGTGCAGCGCAGCGGCGCGGCGGCGGAAATCGGCCAGATCGCCGCGGGCATCGATCAATTGCACGCGCGCGGCAGCGCCGCGACATTGTCGCTGGAGCAGCGCGTTGGCCTGGAGGCTCTGGTCCAGCTGACCGAGCGCCCGGCCCTGGTCATCGTCGATCGAGACGGCGGGCAGACACTGGAGCTCGACCTGCGCAATCCGACGGCCGATCAGCTCGCGGATCTCGGCGAATTCCAGGGCCTGCTGCTGCTGGCGCTGGCGGACATCGAAAAGCGCATGGTCTCGGTCGGCCGCATCGACGCCGACGGCGCGCATTCGGGCACCGGTTTCGTCGTCGCGCCGGATCTGGTCATGACGAACCGTCACGTCGCCGAAACGATCGCCGCGCCAGTGCCGCGCGCGACCAATCCCGACCGCTGGATGCTCACCCGCGATGCGAGCATCGACTTCTCGCCGCTCGCAAACGACCCGACACGACGCTTCCGCATCAGCGAGGTGGTGTTCGCCGGGCCGGATCCGATCCTCGGCCAGCGCTTCGATGCAGCGCATCTCGACCTGGCCCTGCTGCGCGTGGAAACCATCAACGCGGCCGGACGCGCGCTGCCGCCGCTGCTGCCGCTGTCGCAGGCGGTGCTCGGACTGCAGGAGCC
>JAAFHE010000124.1 GCA_013298265.1 Lysobacterales bacterium
CGATCTGGAACCGCCGTATGCGGAACCGCACGTACGGTGGTGTGGGAGGGGGCCGGGTTACCGGCTCCCTACCCGATTCAGGCGTGCCCGACAGGGCGAACCTGACTGGACATGCGAAAAAAGTCGGCGAGTGGCGAGGGTGCTTCCGTCGAGTGCCACGTCGTATCGACACTCAGATAGGGTAGGCTCATGGATCGGCCGCATTTGTTGCGGCGCAACAAGCGCCCGGTGTAGCATCCGGCCGCACTTTGGAGAGGGCGTATGTCGAATTCAGCGCAAGACTGGATCAATCAATGGCAAGCGCTCGCACAGCGCTACTGGGATGGCTGGAAGACGCAGGGCGTCATGCCGCCGGCGGGATTCGGCAAGCTGGACGCGAATGCGCCGTGGCAGGCCGGGCTCGATCAATGGGCACAGCTATTCGGCCAGGGTAACCCGCAGAGCGATCTCGTCGACCGCGTCACGGCCAACGCCAAGTCCTACGTCGCGCTGATGCAATCCATGCTCAACACCTCGGTCGGTCAGGACGGCGGCGGCAGTGCCGCGGCCTGGACCGAAGCGGTGCGCAACGGCTTCAATGTTCCTGGCATGGATGCATCGTTGTGGAACAATCCACTCGGTACGAATTTCCGCGACATGGCGGGGCAGGGTGCCAAGGGTTTCGAGCAGATGATGGCCGAATTCGGCCGCGGCGCCGGCCCGTTCAAGCAGGAGATGCTTGCGGGCCTGGGCATGCCGGCCTTTGGTCTGGCGCGCGAACACCAGGAACGCTGGCAGCAGCTCGGCAGCGCGATGGTCGAATACCAGGAACAGACCAACCGCTACAACACGCTGATCCTCAAGTCGAGCCAGCAGGGTTTCGAGCGCTTCCAGTCCAAGCTCGCCGAGCGCGAGGAACCGGGCCGCCAGCTCGACTCGGTGCGCGCCGTCTACGACTTGTGGGTCGACGCGGCGGAGGAAGCCTACGCTGAGATCGCGCTGTCGGACGAGTTCCGCAAGGTGTACGGCGCGATGGTCAACGCGCAGATGCGCGTCCGCTCGCTGATGCAGGCCGAGGTCGAGCAGCAGACGCGCCAGCTCGGCATGCCTACGCGCACCGAACTCAAGGGTGTCGAGAAGTCGGTGCAGGAACTGCGTCGGCATCTCAAGGCAAGCCGCGAAGCAACCAGCGCCGACATGGCCGGCGAGATCGCCGCGCTGCGTGCGGAAGTCGATGCGCTGAAACAGCAGGTCGCGCAGTCCCGTCCGGCAGCCGTGCCCAAGCCCGCTGTCGCAGATGCCAATCCGCCTGAAGCGGCCAAGCCGCCCGCCGCGGCCAAGAAGACCAAGCGCTGAGGAATCGAATCGCCATGGGCCCCATCCGTATCGAACCGCAGAAGGCTTTGGACGAAGCGCTGAAGCTGCAGCAGAAACTCTCGGCCGGCGCGCAGACCCTGCGCTCGCTGGACCCGGTCACCTTCGGTGTCACTCCCAAGGAAGCTGTATACAAGGATGACAAAGTCACCTTGTACCGTTTCAAGGGCGGGCGTCCCGCGACCATGAAGACGCCGCTCCTGATCTGCTACGCGCTGGTCAACACACCGTACATGGTCGACCTGCAGGACGACCGTTCGATGGTCAAGAACCTGCTCGCGCTGGGTCAGGACGTTTACCTCATCGACTGGGGGTATCCCGACGGCTCGGACAAGTACTTGAGCCTGGACGACTACATCAACGGCTATCTGCGCCGTTGCGTGGATTTTCTGCGCAAGTCGCACGGCGTCGATGCGATCAACCTGCTCGGCATCTGCCAGGGCGGCGCATTCTCGCTGTGCTTCTCGGCGATCTATCCGGAAAAAATCAAGAACCTCGTCACCATGGTGACTCCGGTCGATTTCCACACGCCGGACAACATGCTGTCGCACTGGGTGCGCGAGCTCGATGTCGATCTGTTCGTCGACACGCTGGGCAACATCCCGGCCGACCTCATGAACTACTGCTATCTGACGCTCAAGCCGATGCGCCTGAACCAGCAGAAGTACATCGGACTGGTCGACATCCTCGACAACAAGACCGAGCTGGAAAATTTCCTGCGCATGGAAAAGTGGATCTTCGATTCGCCGGATCAGGCCGGCGAGGCGTTCCGCCAGTTCATCAAGGATTTCTACCAGGGCAACAAGCTGCTCAAGGGCGGCCTGCAGATCGGCGACAAGTCGGTGGACCTCAAGAACCTGCGCGCGCCGGTGCTGAATATCTTTGCCGAGCAGGATCACCTGGTGCCGCCGGCCGCATCGCGCGCCCTGAAAGATGTGGTCGGCAGCAGCGACTATTCGCAGATCGCGTTCAAGGGCGGACACATCGGCATCTACGTGTCCAGCCGCGCCCAGCGCGAAGTGCCGCCGGCGATCCACGACTGGCTCGCCAAGCGGGCTTAGCACGGGACATGGGCCAGCCGGGCGCCCCCTGACAGGGGGCGTCACTCAGCGAAAGTCGTTTCTGCGCCTTTTGCTGTGTCAGCCCGGGCTTAGTCTGCGGACTGCCTGCGCGTTGGCTTCTTCGCGGTGGCCTTCTTGGCCGGCGCCTTGTTTGCACTTGTGGCCTTCGTAGCGGATTTCGTGGCGGCGGCACGCGTAGCCTTGGCCGCCTTGGTCGCTTTTTTCGCCGAAGGGCTTGCGGTCGCCTTGTCCGCCGCAGCGCGCGGCTTGCGCGCCGCTTTCGGTTTTTTCGCTCCGGTTCCGGCTGGATTCGCAGCGTCGTCGTCCTCGCCGGTTTCCACGTCCGGCATTTCCCAGCGCGAGAACGGATTCATCGCCTTCATCTTCGCGGTGACGCGGGCGATCGTGCCCAGCGCATCTTTGGTCGCGGCGACCGACCATTCCCAGACGCGGCTTTCGTCGACACCAGTGAACGCGCGGAATGCGTCGACGAGGCTATCGGCCGGTGCGGCCCCCATTTTCGCGAACGCCTCGGCGCGGCGACCGATGGCATACGTCGTCGCGGCGTTGCCGAGTGCGCTGGTCAGCACACCGACCAGCGGCGCGACGCGGCCGAACACCGTGCCACCGAGCTTGCTGCCGAAGCGGCCGAGGATGCGTCGGCCGATCGCGTCGACGCCGAGACTGGCGCCGGCGCCGAGTGCGCTGATCTGGGCGATCAGCGGCTTGCGCAGCGCCTCGGGCAGCGGCAGTTCGTACAGGGCGAGCGTGTCTTCGATGAGTTTTTCCTGGATCGCACCGACCGCAGCCGCATCGGCAAGCTCGCCGAGCGTGAAGCGCAGCAGCACGCCCGCGCCGGGAATCGCGCCGACCAGTGCCGACAGCGCGCCGACGCCGGCGGCCTTGACGCAGGCTGCGCGCAGCAGCGCCTGGAAGCGCGCGTCGCGGTCGTTTTCCAGTCGCGCGGGCGCGCGTTTGGCGGGAATCTCCGTGCTAGGCTTTCGCGATGCCATCTTCCACCTCGTCGTTTGCTGCACTGTGGCAGCTGATCCGTCATGCGCGCCCGTATCGCGCCCGTTTTGTCGCCGCCAGCCTATGTTCGGTGGCGAACAAGTTGTTCGACGTCGCGCCGGAAATCCTCATCGGCATCGCCATCGACGTGGTCGTGCGCGGCCAGGAATCCTTCGTCGCCGGCTTCGGCATCGCCGATCCACTGCATCAAGTCTACCTGCTGGGCGCGTTGACGTTGGCGATCTGGGTATTCGAGTCGATCTTTGAATTCGCCTATATCGTGCTGTGGCGCAATCTTGCGCAGGACCTGCAGCACGAACTGCGCACCTCGGCCTATGCACATGTGCAGAACCTGGACCTCGCGTATTTCGAGGATCGCTCATCGGGCGGTCTGGTGGCGATCCTCAACGACGACGTGAACCAGCTGGAACGGTTTCTCAATGGCGGCGCCAGCGACCTTATCCAAGTGGTAGTCACGGTGCTTGCCTGCGGCGCGGTGTTCTTCGCCATCTCGCCGCAGATCGCCGTGATGGCGTTCCTGCCGATCCCGGTCATCCTCTGGGGCGCGTTCTATTTCCAGCGCAAGGCCGGGCCGCGCTATGACGTCGTGCGCGAGAAGGTATCCGCGCTGTCGGGCCGGCTGGCCAACAACCTGGCGGGCATCGCGACCATCCGCAGCTTTGCGGCCGAACAGCGCGAGCGCGAGCGCCTGGCGTCGGAGAGCCTCGCCTATGTCGCGGCGAACCGGGATGCGATCCGCTTGAGCGCGGCCTTCGTGCCGCTGATCCGCATGGCCATCCTGTTCGGTTTTCTGTGTACCTTCGTGCGCGGCGGCCAGCTCGTGCTGGACGGCACGCTGCAGGCTGGCTTCTACGCCGTGCTCGTGTTCCTGACCCAGCGCCTGCTCTGGCCGCTGACGCGGCTGGCGGAAACGGTGGACCTGTTCGAGCGCGCCATGGCCTCTACGCGGCGCATTCTCGGATTACTGGCGACGCCGATCACGATCCGCGACAGCGATCTCACCCAGCCCGATCATGCCGCGCGCGGCGAGGTCGCGGTACAGGATCTGCATTTCGCCTACGCCAACGGCAGCGAGGTGCTCAGCGGCGTGGATCTGGATGTCCAGGCCGGCCAGACCCTGGCGCTGGTCGGCGCGACCGGCGGCGGCAAGTCCTCGCTGATCAAGCTGCTGCTGCGTTTCTACGAACCGACGCGCGGTGAGATCCGCCTCGACGGCCGTCCGCTGGCCTCGTATCCGCTGGTCTGGCTGCGCAGCCAGATCGGCTGGGTCGCGCAGGACGTGTTCCTGTTCGACGGTACGGTGCGCGAAAACATTGCCTACGGACGTCCCGCCGCGAGCGAAGCCGAGATCGTTGCAGCGGCCGTCGCCGCGGAGGCGCAGGAATTCATCCTGCGGCTGCCGCAGGGTTACGACACACCCGTCGGCGAACGCGGCGTCAAGCTGTCCGGCGGCCAGCGCCAGCGCCTGTCGATTGCGCGTGCGCTGCTCAAGGATCCGCCGGTGCTGCTGCTCGACGAAGCCACCAGCGCGGTCGACAACGAAACCGAAGCCGCGATCCAGCGTTCGCTCGCGCGCCTGGCGCACCAGCGCACGGTCATCGTGATCGCGCACCGGCTGTCGACCATCGTGCATGCGGACCAGATCGCGGTGATCGAGCGCGGTCGTGTGGTCGAGCAGGGCACGCATGACCAGTTGCTTGCAGGCAATGGCAGCTATGCATCGCTGTGGCGGGTGCAGACGGGTGGCGTGGCGGGGAGCAGCAAATAGAGAATAGAAGTGAGAAACGAGTGAGAAGGCCTTGAGAAGCCGATCGTTGCGACAAGCAGGTCCCACTCATTTCTCACTCCTCTTCCCTCGTTTTCTGCTGTCCTGCGTTATCCTTTCACGTTGCCTTACGAGTGCCGCCCATGTCCGATCTGGACCGCCACGACACCATCCGCGCCGTGCATTGGCGCGGCGACCGCCTGAGCCTGCTGGACCAGCGCCTGCTGCCGTTCGAGGAAACCTTCGTCGACTGCCGCAGTGCGGCCGAAGTGGCGCGGGCGATCCGGGATCTGGTCGTGCGCGGCGCGCCGGCCATCGGCATCGCGGCAGCCTGGGGTGTGGTGCTGGCGGCACAGAACGAGCCGGCCACGCTGGATCAGGCGCTGCGTACGCTGCGCGCTTCGCGCCCGACCGCGGTGAACCTGATGTGGGCGCTGGACCGCATGCAGGGCGTAGGCACCGACGTGGCGGCACTCGCCGCCGAGGCGCAGGCGATACAGGACGAAGACCTCGCCGCGAACCGGCGCATGGGCGAACTTGGCGCAGCGCTGTTGAGCGGCGGTGGTGTGCTCACGCACTGCAATACCGGCTCGCTCGCGACGGCCGGCTTCGGCACCGCGCTCGGCGTGATCCGCAGCGGCTACAGCGCCGGCAAGATCAGCCAGGTCTATGCGGGAGAGACGCGGCCATGGCTGCAGGGCGCACGCCTGACCATGTTCGAACTCGTGCGCGACGGTATTCCCGCACAGCTCATCGCCGATTCCGCGGCCGCGCACCTGATGCGCTCGGGCGCGGTGCAATGGGTCATCGTCGGTGCTGACCGCATCGCCGCGAACGGCGACACGGCGAACAAGATCGGCACCTATCAGCTCGCGATTTCGGCGCGCCACCATGGCGTCAAGTTCATGGTCGTCGCGCCCTCGTCGACGGTGGACATGGCCACGGCCGACGGTGCGTCGATCGAGATCGAACTGCGCGAGGCGACGGAGCTGCTCGGCATCGCCGGCAGGCGCACGGTGATCGAGGGGGCGGCCGCCTGGAATCCGGTCTTCGACGTGACGCCGGCCTCGCTGATCGACGCGATCGTGACCGAGCGCGGCGTGATCGAGCATCCCGATCGCCGGGCGATGGAAAACCTGTTCGTCCCCGGCCATGGTTGAGACATCGACCATGCCGCGCGCCCGACGCCTCGCCGTGCTGATCCCCTGCTACAACGAGGCCATCGCGATCACCGCGGTGGTCAATGACTTCCGCCGTGCGCTGCCCGATGCGGCGATCCATGTGTTCGACAACAACTCGAGCGACGGCACCGCTGCGGTCGCGGTGCAGGCCGGCGCCACGGTGCACAGCGTCAGGCTGCAGGGCAAGGGACATGTGGTGCGGCGCATGTTCGCCGACATCGAGGCCGACGCCTACATCATGGTCGACGGCGACGACACCTACGATGCGGCCAGCGCTCCGGATCTCGTCGCGCGCCTGTTCGCGGAAAACCTCGACATGGTCGTCGGTGTGCGCGAGCCGATCCACGCTGACGTGCACCGGCCGGGACACGCGTTCGGCAACCGCATGCTGACCGGCTTCCTGAGTCAGCTGTTCGGGCGCAACTGTTCGGACATCCTGTCGGGTTACCGCGTGTTCTCGCGCCGCTTCGCGAAATCGTTTCCGGTGCTGAGCAAGGGCTTCGAGATCGAGACCGAGCTTACCGTGCACGCGCTGGAACTGAAGATGGCCGTGGCCGAAGTGGCCACGCCGTTCAAGGAGCGGCCGGAAGGCTCGCACAGCAAGCTGTCGACGGTACGCGACGGCATCCGCATCGTCGTGACGATGGTGCGCCTGTTCGGCGCCGAGCGGCCGCTGGCGTTCTATTCGGCGATTGCCGGGTTGCTTGCGCTGGTGTCGGTGCTGCTCGCCGTACCGCTGTTCGTGACTTATGCGGAAACCGGTCTCGTGCCGCGCTTCCCGACCGCGATCCTGTCGACCGGGCTGATGCTGCTCGCGGCGCTGGCCTTCTTCGCCGGCCTGATCCTCGACACGGTCACGCGCGGCCGGCGCGAGCTGAAGATGCTGTCGTATCTCGCCCACCCGGCGCCGGAATAGGACACCGACCCGTGTCGCAATTTCTGCTGTTCTGCATCGGTGGTGTGATCGGCTTCGTCGTCGATGCCGGTATCCTGCGCCTGCTGGTCAGCGGCCTGGGCATGGACGCATACCTCGCGCGGCTCGTGTCGTTCCTCGCCGCGGCGACCGCGACCTGGCTGTGGAACCGCCACAACACCTTCCGCGGTACGCGCCGTTACGGTCTGCTCGGCGAGTGGTCGCGCTACCTGCTCGCCATGAGCGGCGGCTTTGCGGTGAACTACGCAACCTATGCGGTGCTGTATACATTTTTTGCGATCGTGCAGAAATATCCCGAACTGGGCGTGGCGGCGGGTTCGGTCACAGGCCTTGCGGTCAACTACGCAGCGTCGCGCTGGTGGATCTACCGGCGCGAAAGCGCCGCGGATACGGACCCGCGATAAGTTTGTGCCGCAGCGGGAACCCCTGCTGCGCGACACCGACGAAGTCCGGTGCGGTGGATCGCGGAAACGCGACTCAGTCGCCGCAGTTCGTGTAATCCGCAATGTTCCTGCCGAGCACGATGTCGCGGGTGGCCTGCCAGGTGCCATTCGAGTCGCGGACGGGTTCGGCCACGCCGCTGCCGCCGCGCTGCGCTGGTTGTTGCGTTGACGCCTGCAGCCGCGGATCGTCGCGGAAATTCACGTCGTCGATGTAGTAGCTGCAGCGGCCCGGCTCGATGATGTGCAGATGGATGTGTTCGGGATCGCGTCGGCCCGGATAGCCGGCCGGCCGTATCGTGTCGAAGCCGTAGTTGCCGGCCGCATCGCTGCGGGCCCAGCCACGCAGGCGCCCGTGCTGACGGGCTGGCGTACCGCGCAGCCGAGCATCGCCGGGATAATGCCCGCTCGCGTCCGTGTGATAGCCATAGACGACGATGCCGGCGGCCGGTTTGCCGTCCGCATCCACGACGCGCCCACGCAACTGCAGCGGCTGGCCTTTCTCACCGGCCGGGGCGATGCGCGCGATCGTGGCGATGTCGGCGGGTTTGCCGACCAGGGCGCCTTCGCAGTCCTCGCAGGGCAGGCCAACGATGCGCTCCTGCGCGGCAGCGCCGAGGGCCATGAACGCGAGGGCGCCGATGGCAAGCCATGGTGGCAGACGACGGATGGACGTACGCATGGAACCTCCGGTTGGACAACAGCCGGTTGGCGAGGCGGAAC